>LJUF01000210.1 GCA_001303665.1 Phycisphaerae bacterium SM23_33
TGTTCATGCCGATCTCCTTCGTGGCACCCGGCACTTCCGTGTGCTTCAGAGAAGATCGGCTTGCTCTGCCAACTCACATCAACAATTGTGAAGCACTACTAGAAGGCATGCTGTAGGTCGTGTGAACCGATGCCCGACGGCGGTCCTACCGGAGCTATTCCCCTCGCCCAGCACCTGCTGGCGGCGGCTGCGGGCCGCCTTGTAGCCGGCCTGCCAGCCCTGCTCCTTCGCCAAGTGTGGCAGGATCGGGCTGGGCCAGCCCAGCCGGGTGAACCGTGGCTCGTCAAGCTGTGTGCCCAGGACGTGGACGACGATGACTTGGTCGGGCCTTGGCTCTTCAACCGTGATCAGCCGGTAGAGGCATCCATGCCGATCTCACCGACCGGGTCACAGGCCTCGCAGCAGGACTAACAGGTTGGGCTTTTCCAGCAGATCCAGGTAATCCTCAAGCGACACCGGCTTGTTGACCCCGTCGGAGGCCGTACGCCAACCCCGCCATGGGCCGCTCCGGAACGCGACACTCCCACTGGCAGGGCTCTGGCCAGCTGCTACCGGCACGCCCAACCGCCCGTCCAGGCCGAACAGGGCTTGGTGGGTCCGCCCTCCCGGCGACATCGGGGCATCCCTGCGGGACAAGGCGCGCTCCGTGCGCTGCTGCTGGCCCCCGGCCAGCCCAACGTCAAGGACCGCCGCGATTTCGGCCTGCCCCGCCTCTATATTGGCACCTTCAGCCGCAAGGCCGCCGGCCTTTGCCTGCGAGCCTTCGGCAACCTCCGCGAGGTAATGCATTGACCAGATGTTGTAGTCCAAGCCGTCGACGGTCTCGTCACCGTTGAGGTCGCCTTCCCTCCAGCCTCCCGGCTGCTGGTAGTGCAGCGACCAAACGTTGTAGTCCAGCCCGTCCACGACCTTGTCGCCGTTGACGTCGCCGGCTAGGCAGTGGAACGGAAGCACGTAATCGTCGCCGCCACTGCCATCGCCATTCCCGTCCAGATGATTCAACGCCCCGTCACAGATAAGGCGCGACGTAAGCATGGCGGCGTACGCCCCATCCGCGAAGCTGATGCTGGACAGGTCCCAACATGCGGTCATTGTCTGGGCGTCCCAGCTGGTACTCGCGCCCAAAATGTCCACGTTCGTGCCGGTGGTCTCATTCACGATGACCAGGTCGTTGACGTCCAAGCTTCCTGACACATCCTCGCTGAAGGTGAAGGCTAGCGCGAACGGCTCGCCGTAGCGCTCCTGTCCGTCGTCCCGTTCTGCTGCGGCGACGGTCGGCGGCGACTTGTCCAGCAGGTCCAGGTAAATCGCAATCATGTCGTCGCCCGAGATAGCTGTCGCCAGGATCTGGCCGTGTTCGTTGATCGCGGTGGCTGCCGTGAGCGTCCATGTGGTTGAAACAAGATCGTTCAGGTCGTGCATCACGCCGGCTGCGTAGACGAAAGCCCGGCCGCCAGAGCTGCCCACGATGACGCCCGAGTCATTGATGTCGTAAGCAATGCTGCTGGACTGTCCCGGTAGCGTCCCCAGCGGCCTCATGGTCTCCCCGTCCCAGAGAAACGCCGTTCCGACGCCCAGTTCGAGTTCTCCCGGCGAGTCGCCGGAGATGCCGACGACATGGTCACTTGCGTTGATCGCGAGCCCAAAGCTGTGGACATCACCCTCCAGGGTGCCGATGTCAGCCATCTCCGTGCCGTCGTAGAAGAAGGCGTGGTAGACGTCCAACTGGCATTCCGCCCAACCCGTAGCATGCCCCAGGTCGTTGATTCCCTTGGCGTTACTACGATACAGCTCCACCCAGCCGGGCAATTGCGTGCGCTGCTCGAAGAGCTCCTCAATGTCCCAGATGCATCCCTGGGTGGGTTCGACCCCCAGTGGATCACCCTCGTCGAGCACGCTGATGCCCCCGCCGTTGATGTCATTGGGCAGGATGTCCTGGTCGATCTCCTGCCATAGCTCACCAGGGACACCAACATTCCCCCAGATCGCGCCGTATTCGGGATACGGCTCCAGGGCGTTGTCCGGGCTCTTGTACTCCGTGCCGACGATAGTCGTGCCTGTGTCCATAACAGCAGCAGGCCCGACACCGTGGACGATGTTCCGGCCCGACCCGTCTTCCATCGGGATCTCGGTCTCGTACAGAAGCACACACGTGTTCGTGGAAACGTAGCCGTCCCATTCCGTCCAGAACGGCGGACCGGCGTCGGGGTGCCAAAGGTAGCCGGCTTTGGCGCCGCCCGTGTGCCAAAGCAGATCGTCGGCCCGCCTGGGGCGCTCTATGCCCACGACTACGTAGCCCTCATCGCCAATGTCTGCGGCCAGACTGTCGGTCCAGTCCGGCATGTCCATACGGAGCTCCCAGTCCCACTCTTCCGGAAGGCCCGCCCAGCCAGGCGGCGGCGGTAGCTCCGTGAGCTCGTAGTTGACCGGCCCCGGCGGCTCCGGCGGGCTGTTGGCCTCCACGACGGTCAGCGTCACGCTGGCCATGTCGGTCTGGCCGGTGTCATCGGCCATCAGGTAGCTGAAGACGTCCTCCCCAACGAAGCCCGGCACGGGCGTGTACAGGACCTGGCCGCTCAGCAGCGATGCCGTGCCGTGAAGGGCCACGCCCACCCGCACGACCTCTAGTGGCACTGCCCCGGCGTCATTGCCCAGCACATCGATGACCGCGTCCTGGCTGTCCTCGCTCACGGCGGCCTCGTCATCCGAGGCCGTGGGCACGCCCTCGATCGGGCCGATCCGTATGGGCACGGGAACCGGGTCGCCCGAGGGTGTCTCACCCGCCAGCACCTTCACCTGAAATGCATCGTCCACCAGGCCGGGGGCAGTGCCCTCGCGGTGCCACACGAGGCTCTCGCCGTAGCCGAGCTTGGTCTCGCCGGGAACTACCGCCTCGCCGTTCTTGGTCAGGCTCCCAGCGGTCACCGAATGCACCGCGAAGCGGATTGCGTCCCCATTCGGATCGTACGCTTCGGCGGCCGCGATCATTCTGTCATAGGTGATCTCCAACTGCGTTTGCTCGAGGCCACACTTGAGTGGGCTGATGCTGTGGAGGATCGGCAGCCCGGGACTGCCCTCCTCGGAAACCGCGAAGATCGGGAAGCTGTCCCCCTGCGCCCAGGGGTGCTCCACGAGATAGGCCCGATCTCCTGCCGGCCCTTCCCCGTCGGTGGCACGGGGGTCGTGCGTGTAGGCGTACCAGTAGGCGTCGCGAGTGACGCGGAAGCCAGCCGCCAGGGCATCCGTGAAGGCGGCCGCGAAAGCCTCCCCCCAGCTCGACTCGTAGTGCGTCGAAGCGACGCACCCGAACTCGCCCGTCCCGGTAGGCAGGAGATCATCGAACATCCCCCCAGAGAAGCACTGGGCGAACACGTACGTGCAATAATTGGCGTTGATCCCATTCAGCCAGGCAGCCAGGTCTTCGTCGGCAATGATCGTGTGCCAGCCGTTGAGGACCTCTTCCCCGGTGATCCCGGGGTTGGTACTTCCGACGCCGTGGTCGAACGCCCAGAAGAAGAAGTGGTCATTGACGTCTATCGAACCGGCCAGCACGTCCAGGGTCAACTGCAGGTTCGCGCCGGTGGCCGACAGCACGTCAGACCCGCGATCCGTAGCGAAGGACATGTCCGAGTCCTGTCCGTCGGAGCGGTCCACTCCCGGCTCCGTGCCGTCGGCATACAGCACGCGGACATTGTACGGGCTGACATGCAGATCCGTGACCAACGTTTCGTAGAGACGCCTGAGGTTGTCGTAGTACCGGGGCGCGTTGCGCTCGGCATCCTGGCCGCCGCTGAACAGCACGGCGTAGTTCACGGTGTTGGCCGTCGGAGTGACCTCAATGCTCACACCCATGGACATAGTCGACGACGCCTGCCCGTCCCACGCCTTCACGGCGAACGCCAGCACCGTGTCGCCGCCAAAGTCCGGCGGCACGTCCCAGTCCCACACCCAGCTCTCGCCCTCTGACAGCAGCGTCTGACCAGGAACCACCGGACTGCCGTCCTCCGTCAGCGTCCCGTTGATGACGCCCTCGACCCGGAAGCAGACGGGATCCCCGTCCGGGTCAGCCTCATTGGCCGCGTCGGCGAGCTTCTGGTAGGTGATGGTGAACGGCCGATCCTCGACCGCGCCCGTCAGGACATCCACGTGCGTCAGCGTGGGAGCCTGATTGAGCTTGAACTGTTGCTCAAAAGCCCCGATGTCTACAGTGGGAACTTGATCGTCGTTGGCGTCTTTGAACCGCGGCAACCCTCGCTGGTCCGTCGTTAGGCCGGCGTCGTTGGCGCGGCCATCACTGCCGGTGTCGATGACTGGACTGCCAGGTAGAACAGCGTGCGTCAGTGTCGGTCCGCCGTTGTCAGCCAGCGGCCCCAGCATCGGATCAAGCGGCTCCGCCGCCGTGCCGTACTGCGTCCCAACGCCATCCAGCCCCACGGAGCCGTCAATGACGCCGATGAGGTTGTACGAGCTATCTGGTTCGAACTCGCCCCAGACGTCCTCGGGAGTCATCTCAGACCCGACGGAGTTGCCGGCCACGATCGTGTTGTGCAGAACAACACTTCCGATGGGGATAGGCCATGCATCCTCATTAAAGACGCCAGCCCCCAAGGCCGTGTCGGAAGTGATGAGTCTATTGTCCGTTACCGTGCAATTGATGAGTAACCCCGCGCCCCCAAAGTTGTAGATCCCCCCGCCGACACGGCTTCCGGCGCCCGAGGCGGCGTTACCGGAGATCGTGGAGTTTCTGATGCTGAAGAACCCTTCATCGGTGTTGTAGATCCCTCCGCAAGAGCCGTCGTACGAGGAGTTACCGGAGATGGTAGAGCTATTGATGATCAGGACGCCCTCGTTGAAGATCCCGCCAATGGCCGGTGCGGAGTTGTTGGAGACAGCAACTTGTTCGAGGGTCAATACGCCGCTATTGAAGATCCCAGCCCCTTTTGTTTCAGGGATCCACGGCGCGCCGACTGTACAACCGCCGGTTATCCCCAAACCGCTAAGCTTGGCCGTGACGCCGCCACTGACTCGGACAACGCGGCTGCTACCAGCACCATCGATTGCTAGTTGATCGGCGCCCGGTCCTCGTATCCACACATCGCTGCCGATCACCAACTCGCCCATGGTAAGGATGATAGAGCTGCCGATGAGGCCAGCGCTAAAATGGATCACGTCGTCCCCCGGCTGGCTAACGACCAGGCCGATCGCTTCGCGAAGGCTCAGATTCCCTTCGCTGTGGTTTCCGTCGTCTTCATCCACCGCGTTGGACACGATGACCGGTGCGTAGTAGCCGAAATCGGCGCCGTCATGGTCCTCGTAGGTGGCGAGACTCACCCTGAGGGGATCCGGCCCACGGCTGAGCACGAATCCGCTAAGCGCGGCCGAGTCTTCAGCGACATCAATCCAGTAGTCGCCTTCGGCAAGACCTGTGAAATCGTAGGCGCCGGCGACCGTCACTTGAGCGTTCAGAAGCAGGTCGTCGCCGCCGGGCTCAAAGGTCGCGTCCCCATCATCGAGGTACAGGGTTACAGGGACACCATCCAGTCCTCCCTCCCCGGCATCCTGGGAGCCGTTGCCGTTTCGGTCGTTCCAGATTAAGTCGCCGATCGACCCCGGCTCGCGCACGCCTTCGAACGCCCCGATGTCAACGGCCGTGTCACGGCTCCGCGGGAAGCCCGGGCCGCGCTGGTCGGTGGTCAGCCCGGCCTCAGCGGCCTTCGCATCGTCCCCGGCGTCAAACGCAGGGCTACCGGGCATCAGGGCGTGGGTCAGGGTAGGGCCGCCATTGTCAGCCAGCGGCTCCAGCATTGGATCAAGCGGCGAAGCAGCTGTGCCGTATTGGGTGCCGGTGCCGTCGAGTCCGGTGGAATCGTCGATGACGCCAATCAGGTTGTGCGAACTATCTTCCTCGAACTCGCCCCAGACATCGTTCGGGGCCATGGCCGCGCCGACAGAATTGCCCGCCACGACCGTATTGTAGAGGGTCACCTTCCCATCCGGGGCGACCGGCGGCGTATCGAAATTGTGGAGCCCCGCCCCGATTGCTGAGTCACGCAATGCCCGGTTGTTGGTCACGGTGGCGTTCGTAAGGACCAGCGTGGCACCCCAATTGAAGATCCCGCCCGCGGAATGGTGGGCCCAATTGTCGGAGATGGTGGAATTGGCGATCGTGAGCGAAGCGTAATCTCCGTTCCAAATGGCTCCCCCATGGCTACTGTCAGCATAAGTGGCCGAGTTCCCGGAGAGCGTCGTATTGATAATGATGAGGGTCGCAACGTCGTAGAAGTCGTAATTAAAGATCCCGCCGCCGCCGGAATAAGCTGCATTATCGCAAATGGCTGCATACGATATGGTTAACGTGCCGTGGTTCCGTATG
>LJUF01000211.1 GCA_001303665.1 Phycisphaerae bacterium SM23_33
ACCAGGAGACACCATCGTGAATGACTTTCGCGTCGCCGCGGTGCAGATGAACGCCGGCTTCGGCCGCAACGCCGAGAACCTCGGCGGGCACGAGGGGTACATCACCCGGGCCGCCGAGGCGGGGGCGCGGCTGGTGGTCTTTCCGGAGCAGTCCATCTCCGGTCACTGGGCCGAGCCGGGGTTCAACAAGGCCGCCGAGGCCGTTCCCGGAGGCCCCTCGACGCAGCGGCTGATCCAACTGTGCCGGCAGCACGGGCTGTACGCCGGGGCCGGGCTGGCCGAGCTCAGCGGCGGGGCCGTCTACAACAGCTACCTGCTCGTCGGGCCGGACGGGTTCGTCGGCCTCCAGCGGAAGGTCCACCCCTCCGGCGACGAATACTTCTACTACCGCGCGGGAGCGTCGTTCGAGGTCTTCGACCTGCCCTTCTGCCGCCTCGGCGTCAACATCTGCGCCGACACCGGCTACCCCGAGTCGGCCCGGGTGGCGGCCCTGAAAGGGGCCGAGGTGCTGCTCTGCCCGCACGCCGCCCGCTGCGGGCCGGCCCCCGAAAACCTCCAGGCCGAGCGGCAGCGCGTCCGGCGGAGGAAGGACCGCGCCGGCAAGTTCGGCTCGGTGCGGGCGGCCGATAACGGCCTGTTCCTGGTCGACTGCAACCAGGTGGGCGTGGCCGGGCAGGTGGAGGTCGCCAGCGGCTTCACCGGCACCCGCGACGTCGTTCACGCCGGCGGCTGCCTCATCTTCAAGCCCGACGGCGAGTTGCTGGCCGAATCGAAAACCGACCGCTTCGAGCCGGAGATGGTCGTGGCCGATCTGCGGGCCGACGACCTGGCCCGCGTTCGCGGCCGAAAGTGCTTCTCCCTGACCACCCGCCGCCCGGGAGCCTACGGGATCATCGCCGATCCGCGGTGGTAAGGACGCGCCGTGGGCGGTACCGTCTTGGGTCGTCGAGTCGGCCACGCGCGCCGCGGCCCGACGGCTGAGCCCGCGCCTGACAAGGAGAACGTCTCATGACCATGCTCAGCGTCAACGTCAACAAGGTGGCGCTGCTGCGGAACTCGCGCAACATCGGCATCCCGTGTGTGGCCAAGGCGGCCCGGCTCTGCGTCCAGGCCGGGGCCGGCGGCATCACCGTTCACCCGCGGCCGGACCAGCGCCACATCCGGCCGAGCGACGTGCAGGAGCTGGCCGGCCTGCTGACCGTCGAGTTCAACATCGAGGGCAACCCGTTCGCCGAGCCGGCGGGCGACTATCCCGGCTTCATGGCCATCGTCCGCCAGGCCAAGCCCACCCAGTGCACGCTGGTGCCCGACGCGCCCGGGCAGTTCACCTCCGACCACGGCTGGGACCTGACCAGGGACGCGGCCCGGCTGAAGCCCGTCGTGGAGGAGCTGAAGCAGCTTGGCGCCCGGGTGAGCCTGTTCATGGACCCCGACCTCGACCAGATCGCCCGCGCCCCCCAGGCCGGCGCCGACCGCGTCGAACTCTACACCGAGTCCTACGCCCGGGCCTTCGCCGCCGGCGACGTGGACGCCGTCTTCCAGCGATACGCCCGGGCCGCCCGGCACGCCCAGGACCTCGGCCTGGGCGTCAACGCCGGCCACGACCTCAACCTCGAGAACCTGGGCAAGTTCGTCACCATCCCCGGCATCCTGGAGGTCTCCATCGGCCACGCCCTGATCTCCGAGGCCCTGGAAATGGGCCTGGCCGCGACCGTCCGGGAGTACGTCAGGATATTGTCGGAGTAGGCGGGCGCCGGGGCGGGCAAGTGTCGACCGCCTCCACCTGAGGCGGTCAGGAGGCCTGTAAACATGGCGCACTGGGCTGGCTCGTCCGCATTCCCCGCTCTGATGCTCGTGGGAATGGTCCTCTGTGTCGGCGGCCGGGCCGCTGGCGGCGCGCTGGACAGGCAGGGCAAGCAGTGGGTGCCCGTGGAATGGAGCTTGAGGAATCCCGACTGGAAGGGCAACCCCTTCGACCTGGCGGCCACGGCCGCGTTCTCTCACGCCGAGTCGAGGGAAAGAATCACGACCGGGATGTTCCACGACGGCGGGGACACGTGGAAGTTCCGCTTCACCGGCACGCGGCCGGGGAAGTGGACGTTCGAGACCGCCAGCGCGGCGAAGGCGCTGGACGGGCGGAGCGGCACGGTGACGGTGGCGCCCGATCCTGGCGGGCGCGGGTTCGTGACCGGTTTCGGCAGCAAGTGGGGCTGGAGCGGCACCGGCGAGGTCTTCGTGCCCCAACTGGTGATGTACAAGTCGCCGGACCTGTACCACGGCAAGGGCGACGTGGTGGACAGGGACATCAAGACCTTCCTGGTCGAGCACGGCTTCAACGGCTTCCACACCATGGTCTTCTGCCGGTGGTTCGACATTCACCAGGAGGGGGCCACCGGCCTGGGCAGCAAGGACCCCAACCCGGACCCGCGGACCTTCGAGGCCCTGGAGCTGCTGATCCGCAAGACCCACGCCGCCGGCGGCATGGTGCACATCTGGGCCTGGGGCGACGAGTCGCGGGCGCAGACGCCCCTCCGGCTGGGCGGCAAGAACGGCCCGGCCGACCGGCGGCTGCAGCGGTACATCGCGGCCCGGCTGGGTCCGCTGCCCGGCTGGACGATGGGCTACGGCTACGACCTGTGGGAGTGGGTCAAGCCCGACGAGATGCGGACGTGGCACGCCCACATGCGCCGGCAGCTTGGCTGGCCGCACCTGCTCGGCGGACGGGCGCACAAGAACCGCCTCAGCCAGATCTGCGAAGGCCTGGACTACTCCGGCTACGAGCAGCACCGCCCGGACTACAAGAAGTATTGTGAGACGCTCGACAAGCGGCCGAGCCAGCCGAGCTTCTCCGAAGACCGCTTCCGCATCCGCCAGGCCGGCGGCTACGCCTTCAAGGACTACGACATGGCCATGACCCGCCGCGGGCTGTGGCACTCGACCCTGGCCGGCGGGGTGGCCAACATCTGGGGCCGCCTGGACCGGCAGGACAGCCGCCTGGGCTCAAAGCCCTACGCCCGCCCCGAGTGGATCAAGACCTGGTCGCTGTTCTTTCGGAATCGCTTCCTGAAAGACATGACCCGCGATAACAGGCTCACCGACGGGGCCTGCCTGGCCCGGCCGACCAAGGCGCATTACGTTTTCTATAAGGAGGATGCCGACTCCATCCGGATGGACTTATCGAAGATGGCCGGGCCGCAGCCGGCCGTCGCCGTGGACGCCCTGAAGCCCTACAAGGAAATCGACCTGGGCCGCCTCCAGCCCCAGAAGCACACCTGGAAGGCGCCGCACAAGTCCGACTGGGCCATCGCCGTGGGCGAGTTCTCTTTCCCGCAATAGCCGACCGCCACTCACTGCGAGGGGTGAAATGTCATCTCGGAGCCACAGGAAGAAATACGTTGGCTGGACCTTGGGCCTGGCCGCGTTTCTGTCGCTGGCTCTGCTTGGGCGATGGTACCACGTTCGCTTACGCGAGTTACGGGAGGGCTCAAGGCAATGCCTGGAGGTGCACAAGACGTTCCTGACGGCGCTGCGGCAGGGAGATCACAAGAAGGCGTACGAGCTGATGAGTCTGGAGTATCGGTCCGGGCACGCCCTGGACAGCTTCAAGGCCGATCCGTTGGTGCGACACGAAGAGCGAGGGGCCAACGAGGATTGGAGGCCAGGGGAAAGGAGTGTCGGAAGGATCTGGATTGGTCAGCAGAACTCAGAGGGCTGGTTGGTGGGCACCTGGTACGAGTACGTTCGCGAAGCCGGCCAGTGGCGACTTACTGGGAAGACCCAATTCTATGTTGATTGAGCCGCACGCCGGCGGACGCGGGTTCGATTGGTTCTGCCTGCGTCACTGAGCCGCCGGCTTGGTTTGCGGCGGGGTTTGGAGTTTTCTTGCCTGCTGCCAGGGCCAGGTGAATTTGCCGGTGTGCCTGGCCCAGGCCTTTTCCAGGCCGGCGGCGTGGGCGCCGTAGCCGGCGGCGCGGCCGCCGGGCTCGGGGCGAAAGTCCTTGTCGAGCTTGGGGTCGGCGCCGCCGGCGGGGCCCTTTTCGGCGGCGGGCAGCCTGGGGATGCTCCGCGTCGGGTCGAGCCGGTTGAACCAGTAGTTGCGGGCGAAGGTGAACGTCTCCGGCCGGGTGTTCGGGCCGACGTTGGCCGGGGCTTCCAGCTTGCCGTACACGATCAGGTTGTGGGCGAAGCTGTTGCGGGCGGTGGGCTCGGCCCCGCCTTCGAAGAGGACCCGCATGACGTACTTGGTGGGGTCCACGATGGTGTTGTATTCGAAGGCGCAGTTGGCGCAGGAGGCGTAGGCGACGGCCGCCTCGCCGGCGACGATGACGTTGCCCATGGCCACTTGGTCCACGCCGGAGAAGCCCGTCTCCTTGAGCTTGCCGAAGGCGTCGTAGCGGTTGACGCGCCCCGGCCCGATGCCGCCGCCGAACTGCACCGCCCGGAAGCTGGCGTCGTCGAAGCGGCAGCGGTACACGCCGATGTTGAACGCGCCGCACTTGGGCTGGATGCAGTTGGCCGTCTGGCCCTTCACCTGCGGGTAGGCGAAGCGGCACTTCATGATCAGCCCGCGGCCGCAGCCGACCATGTCCACGGCCGAGCCCTCCGCGCCCCATTTCTCCACGGCGCAGTTGTATAGCAGGAAGTCGGCCACGGCCGTGAGCTTGATGCCGTCGCAGTTGCCGGTACCCTTGATGTTCCGGCTGCGGCAGTTGGTCACGACCACGTGGCCGCAGCGCCACATCTGGAGGTTGTTCAGCTCGGCCTGCTCGAAGACCAGCCCGTCCAGGACCAGGTAGGAGCACCCCTCCAGCTCAAAGCCCATCCGCCCGCCGTGGAAGACGGGCGGGTTGGCGGGGTCCCTGGCCGCGATCTCGATGGGCGCGTCTGCTTTGCCGTGGACGTTGCCGACCCACAGTCCGCCCTCATACTTCCCGCCGGCCAGCAGGATCCGCGTGCCCGGGGCGGCCTTGCGCATGGCCTGCTTCAAGGCCTGGCTGCCGGCGACCTCGACCGTGCCGGCCCGCAGGGCCGCCGTCGCCGCCAGGGCGGTGACCAGTGCCGCCGAAAACACCCTCTTGCTGTCCATGGGGAACCTTGAAAATCGGTGCGCCTGAGCTGATGTTATCAAAAGCCGCCTCTGCCCGGAAGGCTGCGCCTGGCCGGTGCTGCGGCGCCGCGGGTGGTGGTTTTGGGGAACGTTGGCGGCCCCGGGGCGTCCAAGGGGCAGGAGCGGCGGGGTCGAGATGCAGTCAAGCCGCATGAGGCCGTCGGCCGTGGAAGCTGCCATGATCGGGCGTTGGCCAGCGCTGATCGGACTGGCGGCGTGGGCGCTGGGGGTGTGCGTGCCGGCACCCCTCGCTGAGGCGGGGGCGGAGCCGCCGGCGTCGGCGCCGCTGGGCTGGACGCACGTGGTGTGTCTGCGCCGGCCCACCGCCGATCCGCTGGGGCACGTCTGGATGTTCCGCAAGGACAGGTCCGGCCAGGTGAGCCGCTGGGACGGCCGGGACTGGGCCCACGTCGAGGTGCCCTTCAAGCCGGAGCGGGTGATCCGGGCGCTGGCCGACGACTGCGGGCACGTGCTCTTCGAGATGATCTCCGCCCCGGAGGGCAAGCGCGAGGTCAGCCTGGAAGGCGTCAAGTACCAGGACAGCATCGCCGCCCCGCTGGCCGAGTGGGTGCAGGCCGGCGCCCGGGCCTTCCTCAGCCCCGACTTCGTCGGCCCGGTGGTGACCAAGGGCGGGCGCATCTGGTGGGCGTACCGCGGCTACGACAGCATTCACGCCTACCTGGACGGCCACTGGGAACGCCTCAACCTGACGAGCGTCCTGGGGATCGCCGCCGGGCAGGACGGTCAGCCCCTGTTCCTCACGCCGACGGCGTTATGGGAGTATCGGGGCGGGCGGCTGGTGCGGCTGTCGCCGGCCGGCAGCGGCGCCGCCGCGAGGATGCGGATCCTGGGCCGGCCGACGGCCTACTGGCGCGAACTCCCGTACTACGGCTCTCTGCCGGCGTCTTTCCAGCGCGAGCACCTGGTGGTGGTGGCGCTGCCCGAAGGCGGCTATGTGCCCGTCGGCTGGGAGGACGCCGCCGCCGTCGCGGCCGGGCAGCCGGCCCGACCGCCGGCGGGGGCCGACAAGGCCAGGCTCACCGGGCCGCGGGCGGCCGTCGGGGACGGGCAGGGGGGGTTCTGGATCCTGGACGGCGATGGCGGCATCTGGCGGTGGTTCGGCGGATGCCTGCTGCCGGCGGAGCTTGGCGGTCCGCCGCCCGGGGCGCGGAAGTGGCTCGACCTGGGGCCGGACGGGCGCGGCGGCCTGTGGGTGTACGCCAGCCAGGACGCCGCCGGCCACCA
>LJUF01000212.1 GCA_001303665.1 Phycisphaerae bacterium SM23_33
CTCCGATACGATTCTCGACGCCTCGCCGGCCGAAACGGCCGCCGGCAGCGTCCACGTCATCACCAAGTTTTACCAGCCTTACACCGACTCTGCCTCGGATTCGGATTACGTTTCCCTGGAGATCGCCGGGCAGGACCTGCGCGATCCGACGATAACGTCCTCGGCCTCCGGCTACTCCGACTTCTCGTCGCAGCCGGTGTTCGCGGACGGGCCCGAGTATGAGGACATCCGCCAGGGGGCCGTCGGCGACTGCTACCTGCTGGCCTCGCTGGCCAGCTTGGCCCAGTTCGATCCGGGCATCATCCAGCAGATGGTGGCTCCGCTGGGCGACGGGACCTTCGCGGTGCGGTTCTATCGCAACGGCGAGTCGGTCTACGTCCGCGTGGACGGCGATCTGCCGGTCCGGTCCACCGGCTTGCTGGCCTACGCCAGCCTAAGCCGCGACGGCGAGATGTGGGTGCCGCTGGTGGAGAAGGCCTACACCTACTTCCGGTACGGACAGAACTCCTACTCCTCGATCGGCGGGGGGTGGATGAGCGTCGTTTATGCGGAGGTGACCAACCAGGCCTCCGGCGTCAAGTGGGTCAGCGGGACCGAATCGGAGTTGTACGAGTACCTCCGCAGCCACATGGACGCCGGCCACGCCCTGACCATGGGCAGCTGCTCAACTGCCCCGGCCCCCATCATCGGCTCGCACGCCTACATGGTCAATTCGGTGCAGGCGACCGATTCGGGGTACTTTGTGACCGTGTACAACCCCTGGGGTTGTGACGGAAAGAGCTGGGACGCCAACTACTCCGACGGGCTGCTGACGTTGTCCATGGAGCAGGTCCTTCAGTCCTTCAGCGCCATCTGCGTCTGCATGGCGTAATTCGTATCCGGACGGCATCGCCCAAACCAAGCCGGACCGGCCCCAACGAAATCCAGGCCGTATCAGGCCGTACGCCTGCAGCCATTTTCTTGAGGACCGTCGGACCCGCCGGGCAGCGTCGGGGTGCGAGCCGGGTGATGGCCTCGAAAGGGCGACCCACCGCGTCGCCCGGGGCCGGATTGAGCCTGCTACCCGGGCGTTTTCTTAGCCGGGGCGGTGGTGGGGTCGCCGGCGGGGAAGCAGACGGTGACGTGCTCGCCGGCGGGGCGGCCGGTGGGGTTGGGAAGCGCCACCCGGACCTCCAGGGTTTCACTGGCGGCGTCGGCCACTGCCGCGATGCGGAGGATTCTGCCGGTCACCGGGGCCTCCTGGGGGTCGGAGAAACGCGCCAGGGCGGCCTGTCCGGGCTTGAGCTTTCCGGCTCGGGGCAGGGGCACGGGCACGTCGATCCACAGCGGGTCGATCCGGACGATGCGGATCACCGGTGCCAGGGCGTCCACGGACTCGCCCGGCTTGACCAGGGTCTGCTCGACCCTTCCGGCGGCGGGGCTGAGCAGGCGCATTCGTTCCAGGGCCAGCCTGGCCTCCGTGTACTTGCCCTCGTCCTGCTCGTGCTCGAAGCGGCTCATTTCCAGCGACAGCTCCGCTTCAGCCTTGTTCATCCGGGCCTCCTCGAGCTCCCGTTCGGGCGATGCGTTCTCCGCGTAGGCTTTCTCGATCTTCTTGAGGATGGCGGAGCAGCGATCCAATCGGAGTTGGGCGGCCTTGATCGGCGTGGTGTTTTCGGCCCTGGCCTTGAGCAGGCCCAGACGCACGCGTTCGACGGCATCATCCAGCTGGACGAGCGGCTGGCCGGGGGCGAGCTTCTGGCCTTCCTCGACCAGGACGGCTGCGATCTTTCCGGAAATGACGAAGGCCAGGGACAGGTCCTCGCTGGGGGCAGTGATGGCCTCGGTCCAGTGGCGCTGTTGCGGGGCGGCATCGTCGCCCGCAGCCAGCCAGCCCAGGCAGCACAGACACAGCATCATCCGTTTCATGGTTTGATGCCTTCCGCGGGAGCGGACACGGAGACGTCCCGACGGCTGGCCGACCCCAAGATGCCGCCACGGCTGGCGGATCATACGGCGCCGACTGCCCGGCGCTGCCCTGCTACTGCTTTACCGGCGTCGCGGACGGCGTCTGGCCGCTTTTCTGCAGCTGGAGCACGGGCAGCCCGTCCTGGTCCTCTTTCTCGGCGATGGTGAGGTCGTCGTACTTCAGCAGCGTTCCCTGGGCTCGCTGGAGGTTGACCATCGCGACGTTATAGGCGGCGGCGCTGCGGGTGAAGTCTTCCTCGGCCTGGGCCAGGCGGTCCTGGGCATCGATCAGCAGCTGCAGGTAGCCGATGGCTCCCTTGGCCTCGGCGCCGGCGTGGGACTCCCAGCGCTTCTCAAGGACTTCCAGGTCCTTCTGGGCGGCCAGCAGCGACCCATACCGGCTCTGCATCTCGCGGTAGCCGGTCTGGAGCTCTCGTGCGGAAATCTTCACCTCCAGCAGGACGGTGTCAACGGTGGTCCTGAGCTGGTTCAGCAGTTGCCGCTGTTCCAGCCTTCGCCTTAGCAGCCGCGCCTTGGCGGCGTTGTTCTCGATGGGGAAATCGAACCTCAGGCCGACCAGGAAACCCGGGTGGGCCTCCCACTCCTCGTCCCAGGCGGCGGTGAGCGCCCCGGCCCTGTCCACCCCGCTGATGGAGGTTTCGAGAATGAGGTCCAATTGCGGCAGCAACTCGTTCTCGGCCATTTCCTTGCGGATGGCGGCGCTCTTGATTTGGAAGAAGGCCTGAGCGATCTCCGGGCGGTTTTCCAGGGCGGTGGTGGCGCAGTCCTTCATCTCCACGCGCATCTCGGCGACGGAGGGGTCGTCGGTGGGCAGCAGTTCGGCCTTGGTGCTCTTGAGCAGCTCGGGGTCGTTGGTCAGGGCCTTGATGCGGTCTTCGGCGTTCTTGATGGCCATCTCGACCCGGACAACATCGGCCTTGCGCTTGGCCAGGGCCGAGCGGGCGCGCTCCAGCTCGCTTTGTATGGCGTCAATGTCCTTGCGCTTCTCCAGCTTGCCGGTCAGCTCAGCGGTGGCGGCCACCAACCTGGTCTTCTGGACGTACACGGCCCGGGCCATGTACAGGTTCCAGTAGGCCCTCACGATCTCCAGCAGGTGGGCTTCGGCCTGCCGGACGAACTCGTTGCGGGCCACCTCGCTGTCGACCTTGGCGATGCGGATGAAGCTGCGGTTGTACTTGATCCCGCCGCCCTTCAGCAGGGGCTGGTTGATGTTCAGTGCCAGCCTGGCGTAGGCTTGGGGGTCGGGCACCCTGGCAAGGGCATTGTCGTTGATGCGGACGAACTGCTGCGACACCTGGACGTCGGCACCGGTCACGAGCTTCTTTCTGAGGCCGCCCTCGAGCGTGGTCTCCCAGCTCTTGTACCGCCTCGAGCCGGTGGTGCCCAGCAGCAGGTAGCCTGCCGGCTCGTTGGTGTACCCGTACGTGCTCTCCACGAACGCGTGGGTGTCGAACTCGCCCCGGGCTTCCTGGATGCCTGTCTGGCGGATCAGCGGGATGTCGCTGAAGACCTTGATCTGCGCGGAGTTGATCAGCGCCCGCCCGAGCAGGTCATCCAAGGAGTGCTTCGCCGGCTCGGAGTCGGCGAACAGCTTGTCGCCCGCCTTGCTCTTCCACCAGGGGACGAAGCCGGACGGAACCTTAGTGACGGGTTCGGCCGACGGCACTTGCTTCTCTGCGGCCGAAAGCATCTCCGCCTGTTTCTGGAGGTCGCCGGCCAGGCTCGCCCGCATGGTCTGACAGAATTCCCTGTCTTCCTTGTCGAAGGACGTCTCGCACGATGCCAACAGCAGGCTCATTGCCGCGAGCAGGGGCAGGAGCACTTGCGTCGCCTTCGTCAACATGGAACAGTTCGTTCTCATTGTTCCAACTCTCCTTCGTAAGGTGGCAGTCGCTATCGCCCGTCTTGGCTGGCCCACGATCAAGGCCCCGCACTCCAGGCGTTTCCAGCCGGCCTGGGCATCGGCGGCTGGCTTGCACTCTCTGACCACGCATCAACCTGGGCCGGCCACCGTCGTCACCGGCAGAACCTCATAGGGGTAGGCGTGCCAGCCCAGAACGATCGGGTACAGGCTGGCGGCGTACAGCGCGTCCATGGCGTTGACGCTGGCCCGCTTGCCCAGCACATTCTCGAACGTCAGGAACTCCCAGAAGTCCATGCCGCCCTGGATGGCCGGCTGGAAGTACGTCCGCAGATTGTACCCGGCGCCGGCCAGCGCGTTATAGCCCGCATACGTCTGCCGGATCACCAGCGTGGCCGGCTGAAGGTTGATGTTCGTATCGGGGAAGTTCGCCATCCAGTTGCCGCCGACGTCGGTGACCACGGTCTGGGAGCCGATCCGCTCGCCCTGGGCGTTGTACAGGTCGACCGCCAGTGTGGCGCCCGGCTCGGCGGTGCCGCTGTACAGCGGCTGGAAGAAGCGCTCCATCGGCGGCAGGATTCTCCTGGCCGGCGCGCGGAAGCCCGGGACGGCGCGCGGGGGAGTGGTCACTAGCGCCGGGTCGCTCAGATCGGGCAGGTCGGCCCCGCCCTCCTCGATGGCCGCGTTCGACCAGGTGCCGGTGTCGAGCATCATCGGCTGGAACGCGGTCGGATGCACCTGCAAGTCGTAGGTGATCACCACCAGGTTCCTGCCGCTGACGGCGTCAAAATTCTCCAGCGCCCCGGCCAGCGGTCCCACGTCAACCAGCTCCAGCCCGCCGGCGGGATCAAATAGGCCCCCGCCCAGCAGGTTATAGCCTACGCCGAGAAGCAACTCCGTGCCGTCGCCGTAGCTGACCGTCAGGTTCAGCCCGCCAGGCGGCACGACCATGCCCGGGGGAAGGGTGTCGCGAAGCTGCACGTCAAACAGGCCCTCGGGAACGGTTCCCGGGGCCTCAAACGGCAGCCTCCGGGTTTCGCCGAGGTTCTCCAGCACGATGGCGAAGCTTACCAGCGGGCCCTCGTTGCCGTTGACCCCGTACAGGTTGCTGTCGATGGGGTCGGCGGCCAGGTTGGTGGAGTGGATCGCCCCGGCGAAGCGCACGCCCGGACTGCCGGGGGCCGTGAACGCCACCGGGCCGGTGGGAACCGGGCTGAACGTCCCCTGCGTGCCGTCCGTGGCGATGACCCCCTTGACCACGTCCATCTCAACATAGGCGTAGTAGAGGGTGGCATCGATGTCAAACGTCAACGGCACCGTGTAGGCGGTGGAGCCGTCCACGTTGGCATTCGTGAAAGCCGCAGAAGAGCTGGTGAAGGAGAAGGTGATGCTGCCCGGCCCGACGAACCAGGACAGGTCGTCGACACCATATGCCCGATCCAGGGTGTCCGTATCTGACACGCCGGCAATGTCGACCGAAACAATGTCGAATGGCAAGTAGTCGGGGACTCCGTCGTCGTCGGCAACGACGGGCTGGTTGTCCACCCGTGCCTCGAGGACATTGACCCAGGGCGCGAGCCCGGGTACGTCGCTGGAGACGTTGATGGTTTCCCTGGTCCAATGCTCAATCACCAGTCCGGCAAAGGGGCTCTCATTGTCGAAGACATACGTGCCGCTGGCGGCCGTCTTCGTCACGTCCAGGTACACCCGCACCAGTGTCCGGGTCCCGTTCTGGTCGTCGAACTTGTTGAACTGCCACGACCCGTTGCCTCCCACGGGGCCGGGTGTGTAACCCAGGCCAGTGAACGTCTGGACTTCGACGGCGTCCAGGAGGATCCTGTCTTCCAGCCCTTCGAATAACACCCTTGATCTTGCCACGTTCAGCCCTCTTTGCACGAGCCCGTAGACAGTTACATTTCCCTGACCTCGAAGCCGAATTCTAGACTTCCAGCGAAACAGGTCAACACAAATTTTGCTGTGGCCTGAAGCTCCGTACCGGCCGGGCCTTGCCTCACGCCGCCGTGTCACGCGGGCCGTTGGGGCGACCAAGTCGCCTGCCTCCCCACGGGTCCGGAGTCTGCCAATCGTCGTTGGCCATATTTAATAATCGAACATCAGGGCGGGAAAGCATGAAGGGATTCGAGCGGTTGCCGCCCATGGCGGCGGTTTCCGCCCCGCAGGGGGTGGAAAGACAAGCGGCGAACCGGTCCTCTCCGGGGCCGGCTCGCCGCGATTGCGCTCTGTGTGCCGCCTGGTCGGCGATTCGCCGTATGCTCAGGCGTGCTTCCTTCGCCGCCTTGCCAGGATCGGGATAAGCCCCAGGGCCAGCAACGCCAGCGAGGCCGGCTCGGGGATGGCGTAGTACGTCACCTCCGCCGTGAGCGTCCAATCCGGCGAGTGCGTCTGCGTCCGCAGGGGGGTCACGGAGGCACCGTGCCAGTTGTTGAGCATGCTCCAGAGGTCAAAGGGGAGCATGCCGGGGCCCTGGAACACCGAAAGGTCGTGCGTGCCGGCGACCTCAATACCCAAGGGGAGTTCTTCGTCTACCTGGTAGGGGCCGCTGGTGGAGGGCACGACGAACAGGCTTCGCACGTGGAGGTTCAGTTCCATGTGCACTGTAACAAGATCAGCCGGGTCCACCGGGTTTTCATTCACCAGCCCGTACCAGCCATCGTAGGCCCATCCCGTCACGTCCAACTCGACTTTTTCCAGCGTCAGGGGCCCGTGGTACTGGTCCAGGAAGAACACGTACCGGGGAGCAGCGGGCTGGTATAGCTATCGCTCCCGACCACGATCAGCGATCCCTGGGCCGTCACGGCTGAAACGACAAGCAGCGCGCAAGCGATAGGAAAAGCGAGCCTTACAGATCTGGTTCTCATCAAGAGTCTCCTCTCTTACCTTTGCTTTTTGAGCATGTGCAGTTGCGGGAGCGGGTCGAGCAACCCGCGGTTGAGCATTCTGCACATGGAGCTAAGCCTTTAGGCTAGATTCTAGCACGGATTCCCCAGCCGTCAATGGAGAAAAACGCCCACCTTTTGATATTCCCTGAGCGGGCGGGGTCGAGCCGGCCCTGGCCTCAGACGTGAAACCTGCTGAGGGCCAGCTGCCTCAGCGACCGCCACCACTGAGCGAGAAGGGGGCTGGGCGGCATCTGAAACTGCACCGCCACCCTTTGCCCGGCAATCAGCATGTTATCATTGGTGCCCGTGGCCCTTATGTAAACCTCGAAGGACCTCTCGCGTGCCGGCGGCGCCTGAACCTCCACCCTGGGCTGGAGGTCCTGTGCCGCCGCAGGCGGCGCTCCGCCCTGAGACGGCTCCGCATCCCCCCGGGGAGCCGGCAGAATCCGCTCGATTGTCCCTTGCAGCCTCGCCCCCGGGCGGCCTTTAAGACGGATTTCCACCTCCCGTTGGGCTTCTTCGGCGATGAGCATGCCCGCAAGCCGCTGGCCGGCCGGGGCGCGGATGATCAGCCGGTCCAGGCTGGCCACCAGGCCCAGGCGCTCTCCCCGGCGTAAGTACATCCCTTCCAGGCGTTCGGCCTGCGGCGACAGCCAGGTGCCGTCCAGAGAGGCGCGCACGGTCAGCAGTGCCAGCTCGCCGCGAGCAATCTCAACCTGCCTGTCCAGATCTTCCAGGTCCCTCTGAAGGACCTGGGTCAGGGCCAGATACCTTCTGTCCGAGGTGCTCTTCTGATGGGCTAGCCTCTGGCGGGCCATCAGGATCTCCCGCTCGTGCAGCAGGTCGTTCAGCTCCAGCTCCAGGTCCCTGTCTTCGCTGGCGACAAGCACGCTGCCCAGGCCGGTGTCGGGCTCCTTGGCCCGTACCCGCCGCCCCGAGGGCAGCACGCCGCGGACAACGCCATCCACGCGGGCGTGGACGAACGCAAGCTCGGCCGGCTCGACGACGCCCTCGACGCGCCAGCGGTCCGGTACGTTAGCCAGTCCCAGCGGGGCGAGGGCGCCGGCCAGCACGACCAGAGTGGTAGTGACGGCCCGAGCCCGCACCCGCGCCAGTTCCGCCCCGCCCAGCAGATACCCGACGAACCTGCCCAGCGGCAGCAGCACCCACCTCACCGCGGCCGCCGCCGCCAGCACCGACCCGATCAGGAAGAACCGCTCCGACAGCAGCAGCAGGATCCTCACGCAGATGAACACGCGGAACAGCGTGGCGGCGACTGCGTACCCCGCCAGCCAGGCCGCCTCGCCCCCGGTAGTGGCCGGGTTGATGACCTCGCGGACGCCCCAGGCGTGCCGCTTCACCACCCAGTACAGGTATTTCCGCGACCGCTCGTCCAGGTTGGGAATCTCCAGCAGGTCGGCCAGGATGTAGTAGGCGTCGAATCGCAGCAGCGGGTTGCCGTTGAACAGCAGCGTGGAGATGCTGGCGATGAGCATGAGCTGGAACGCCAGGGCGTGCACGCCGCCCACCCAGGCATCGGCCGCTCCGCCCGTCCAGGCCCACACCACCGCCGCGACGGCCGCCAGGGCCAACTCGGTCATCATTCCCGCCGCCGCCACCACCGTGCGGTGCAGCTTGCTGCGGAAGGCCCAGGCGCCCGAGGCGTCCATGTAGGGCATCGGCGCCAGCACCAGGAACATGATGCCCATCTCGTGCACCTCGCCGCCGGTGTGCGCCTGCCGCCCGAACTTCTTGCAGGCAAAGGCGTGCCCGAATTCGTGGCAGAGCTTGGCCAGCATGAACACCGCGTACAGCGCCGGCAGGTTCGCCGCCAGGCGCCCGGCGCCCAGCATGGTCTTGGCCTCGCCGGCCAGCTCGCCGGCACGGCTCAGGGCGAAGTACGCCCCGGCCGACACCAGCAGCAGCCACAGCAGGAATCCCACGGGCGTGAAAGCCGCCCCCACGATGCCCACCAGCCGGTCCAGCAGCCCGTCCGGGTCGAACAGCGGGATCCGCAGGAACAGCAGGTTTCCCAGGCGGCCCCTGATTTCCCGGCCGCGGCGCCTGCGGTGGCGCTGGAAAAGCCCCTCGGCGTCGGGGGGCAGCTCGGCGGCCAGCAGGTTGGCGGCGTAAAGCTGCCCCAGAACCTCGATGGCCTCGTTCTGTGTCAGGGCCTCGTCGCCCAGGCGGGCGTTGCAGATCCGCCAGGCCTGCGCGGCGGTCCGGCGCCCGTCCAGCAGGCCCACGAAACGATAGGCCGCCTCGTGCAGGCGGAAGAAGTGCCTGTCCGCCTCGTCCTGCACCACGTGCCAGAGCTGCCCGCGGAAACTCTGCCGGTGGACCCGAACCGTGGCTCGCAGCCGCGGGCGAAGCTCCGCCACCCGGTACCAGGATTCGCTGAATGTGGGGCTGTCAGCCATTTCACAGCCTGCCGCCACCACCCGCCGCCGGCAACTCACTCCGGCCAGGCGATGGTCCGCCGGCCTGGCCGCTTCAGCGGCTGGCGCTGCATCAAAGCCACAGCTTCAGCCGCAGCCAGTTGACCGTGCGGCGGCTCCAGATCCAGGCGTAGTGCCGCTTCTCCACCGTCACGCGGGCGATGCCTTCCATGCCCGGGCGCATCCACGACGCGGTCGTGTCCAGCCCGGCCCGGACCTTGAAAACGTTCCGCCCGTTTTCTTCCTCCGCCATCGGATGCACCCGCTCGACGATGAAGGCGATCCGCTGGTTCGGATAGGACGTGGCGGTGAGATTCCCGCCGACCGGCCCGCGTTTCATCGCCGTCAGCAGGTCGGCGATCTG
>LJUF01000213.1 GCA_001303665.1 Phycisphaerae bacterium SM23_33
GTGCCCACGATGGGGTCGCTTCACGAAGGCCACTACGCCCTGATCGACGCCGCCCGCCGCGAGTGCGACTTTGTGGTCGTCAGCATCTTCGTCAATCCCACCCAGTTCGGCCCCGGTGAGGACTACGAACGCTACCCCCGGCCGCTGGAGGCCGACCTGGCGGGCTGCGAGTCCCACGGCGTGGACGCGGTGTTCGCTCCGTCGGCCGATGCGATGTACGCGCCCGGCTTCGCCACGACCGTACACGTGGAGGGGCTGACCACAGGCCTGTGCGGGCGGTCGCGCCCGGGGCACTTCGACGGCGTGACCACCGTCGTGGCCAAGCTGTTGAACATCGTCCTGCCGGACGTGGCCTATTTCGGGGCCAAGGACTACCAGCAGGCGGCCGTCGTCAGGCGAATGGCCGCCGACCTGAACATGCCGCTGCGGGTGGAGGTCTGCCCCACGGTCCGCGAGGCCGACGGCCTGGCCATGTCCAGCCGAAACGCATACCTGACCGCTGAGGAGCGAGCCCAGGCCCCCGCCCTGGTGGAGTCGCTTCGCCTGGCTCGGCGGCTGGTGGCTGAGGGGCGGCGCGACGCCGCCGAGCTCGCCGACCAGATGCGGCGGGCCATCGCCCGCCGAGCCCCGCTGGGCAGGATAGATTACGTCGAGATCGTCGACCCCGACAGCCTCCAGAACGTACAGACGATAGACGGGCCCGTTGTGGCGGCCCTGGCGGTCAGGTTCCCCTCGGCGAGGCTGATAGACAATATGCGCATAGACCCGCCGGGCTCAAGCGGTTAGTATGACCTCGTCGGCCCGTCCGTTCGAAGCCGGCAAGCAGCAATGTCGTCCAAGCTCACGCGCGCCGGGGTGCGTTGCGCCGCAGCGACCGAAGACGATTCGGACTACGCCGGCGCGGCGGCGACCGAGCGGGACCTGACGGACGCGGGCGGGCGGCTTGTCAAGGTGGGCGACCGGAATCCCGACGTACGTCGGGACGCCCGGCGCCCGTAACGCCGCCGGAAGGGATGCATGCAGCAGGTGATTGCCGATCTCGGCCGGGTGGGCATCGGTGAGTTCAAGGTCGGTCTGCGCATCTACGGCTACGGCCTGATGATGGTGCTGGGTTTTATCTCCGGCATCCTTCTGGCGCGGTGGCGGGCCCGCCGGGCGGGAGAGGACCCCAACGTCGTCCCCACCCTGGGGCTGCTGGCGCTGGCGGGGGGCGTTATCGGCTCGCGGCTGGCCTACGTCATCGAGAAGTGGCACAGCCAGTTTGCCTGGCGGCCGGACCCGCTGCCGGAAATCCTCAACATCACCTCCGGCGGGCTGATCTACTACGGCGGGGTCGCCCTGGCGACGGCCGCGATCCTGAGTTACCTTTGGCTGCGGCGGCTGCCCATCCGTCGCTACCTGGACATCATCACCCCGTCGTTGATGATCGGGCTGGCCTTCGGGCGGGCGGGGTGCCTGCTGAACGGCTGCTGCTACGGCGGGCCCTGCCGGGCGGACTTCCGGCTGGGGATGACCTTCCCTTACCCCTCCAAGCCGTTGCTGAAGCTCAGCCGGCAGGGGAACCTGTTCGGCGCGGCCTCGGTCTCGCCGGTCTTTGCCCATCAGGCGGCCCTGCCGAATGGGCAGGGCGGCATGGACCACCGGCGGCTTCCCGACTGGCTGTGGCGGCGCGACCCGCTGGGTCAGATCGAGCACTACGCCAACGGCACGCCGATGCTGAAGTCTCCCGACGAGCTGACCGACGAGCAGGCCCGGGAGGCGCTGCGGCTGCGCTCGCTGCCGGTCCAGCCCGCGCAGGTCTACGGCATCGTCAACGCGCTGCTGATCGCGGGCATCCTGCTGTGCTTTTCCCGGCTGCGAGAGCGGGAGGGGGTGGTGTTTTGCCTGATGCTGATCCTGTATTCGATCACGCGGTTTGTCCTGGAGAGCATCCGGGGGGACAATCCGCACAGTCTGTTCAGTCTGAAGCTGACGCACAACCAGTATACCTCTGTTGGAGCGGTGGCCCTGGGCGTGGTGATTTGGGTTCTGCTTCGGCGGTTGCCGGCCTCGGCGGGCCCGTCGGGGCGCGAACGGCTGGCGCTGCAGGCCCAGGCGGCAACGGCCAGGAAACGGAAAGGAAAAGAACGATGAAGACAATGACAGCCTTCGTTGTGGCGGCGGCGATCCTCGCGACGGCGGCCATGGCCGCCTCACAGACCCCGGCCGACCAGCCGCTCGATCAACTGGTCGCCCGCGCCAGCAAGGCCTTGGCCCGCGTGGAGTACAGGAGGTCCAACAAGTTGGGCGAGCAGGCGCTGTATGGCCAGGCCGTCTGCATCGACGCCAAGCGCGGGACCTTCATGACCGGCGACATCTCGACAGGCGTCCCCTCCGACGAGTTGGACAATTTCGTCCTGTTTCCCGCGGGAGGCACGGGCAAAAAGGTCGACGCCGAGCTGCTGGGAAGCGATCCTGAGGAAGGTCTGACCTTCCTGGCCGCCAAGCAGCCGCACGACTGGTCGGAGCTCAAGTTCTCCAGTTCCGCCGGGCTGAATATCGGCCAGCGGGTCATCTCGGTGGGGCTGCTGGAGCCGCGGCTCGGCAGTCCCGTGTACATGGGGTTGGCGGTCATCTCGGCCAAGCTGCGGCTGCCGGGCGAGTTCGTGGCCGTCACCGGCGGGACCCTCAGCAACGAGTCCAGCCCGGTGATGACGACCGACGGCCGGGTGATCGGCCTGGTGCGAGGGCAGCTCCCCACAAGCATGCAGTTGTACGCTGCCAACAGGTGGAACGATACTATGATTCGGGAGCTTCAACACACACGAGGCTTTGTTCCCACCGACGAGTTCGCCCACGTCATTGCGAACATTCCCACGCCGCAACAGCCCAGGAAGCTGCCATGGATAGGGGTGGTGACGTACGAGCCCCTCACGGCGGTGGACACCGCGGCCACCGAGAGCCTCCGCGGCAGGCCGGGCGTCGTCGTGGGGCGGGTGATTGGGGAATCGCCGGCCACCAAGGCGGACATCCGGCAGAGAGACGTTATCGTTGCCCTGGACGGCAAGCCCCTGGAGGCCCTGCCCACCCCGGAGTTGGTGGTGTCAAATTTCAGCAGGTTGTTAAGCCGTTTCAGCCCTGGGGCCAAGGTGAAGGTGACGATTCTGCGGGACGGCAAGGACCAGGACCGCGAGGTCTTACTGACGGAAAGGCCGCCGACGCCTTCAGAGGCCAAGAGGTACTACAGCGCCCGGCTGGGGCTGGCGGCGCGGGACATGGTGAAGTGGGATGAGTACATGGCCCCCGCCATGTTCATCAAGCGGGGCGTGCCTATCACCGGGGTCGTCCCGGGCGGGCCGGTGCACCAGAAGCTCTTTGTCAACGACGTGATCACCAGTGTGAACAAAAGGCGGGTCACGAATGTGGCGGAATTGAGTGCGGTGCTTGATCCGGCCGCCGAGGGCACCGCGGAAATCACGTTAACGGTGCTGCGTCGAGGCATGGAGCAGCCCGTGGTCGTGACTCCGTCCGGGGTGCCGGTCCCGCGCGGCCTGCCCGGCGATTAGGCAGGCGCTGCCGGGGAGATCACAGGCCTGATGGCGCGGCCGCCGCGGCCGGCTGGGTGTGTCCACAACCGGGGCGTACCGTGAGGAAGCTGAATATGAAGGCAAGCGTCGTCCTGCCGTTGTTGCTCGTTGCGACGGTGTGTCTGGGGGCCGAGCCGCCAAGCACGGCCCCGGCGAAAACACCCGGCAGCGCGGAAGGACTCGCCGTGGCGAGCCTGGTTTACTCGGCCCGTTCGCTGGGGCATCTGCGCGACCCTTCGGCGGTGGCCCAGACCGGAAGAATCCGCGTGCTGCTGCAATATGCCGAGCGCCTGTGGCCGGACAGCGTCCAGACCAATCGCCAACTCATGGACCTGTACGAGGGTCTGGGGGATCCGTCGCGGGCGGCGCGGGCCGGGCGGCAGTACCTCCTGGCCCGCCCGAATGATTACGCCGTCGGCCTTCGCTGGATCCGGTTGTCGCAGGCGGGGTTGGACAGGGCGGAGCAGCGGATCGAACTGCTCCAGGCCGTGGCGGCGGACGAGCGCTTCGCCAAGGAGATCCGCGCGGCGGCGGCGGCCGAGCTGAGCGGCGTCTACCTGGCCCAGTCCGACAAGGGCAAAGCCCAGCAGGCCTGCCGGCAGGCCCTGGGCCTGGACCCCTACCACGTCGGAGCCCTGGAGGCGATGGCCGGGTTCGGCGGCCAGGCCGGGGCCGTCGAGTTGCTCCGCAACGCCCTGACGCTGCTTCGGGCCAACCCCCGCAGCATGCAGTCGGCTTGGACCGTGGCCAGGCTGCTTCAACAGGGCGGGCTGTATTCCGAGTCGCTGGACTACTACGGGCACGCGTACGGGATTTCGCGTGCCCGCCGGCCGGCCAGAAAGGTGATGGAGCCGTTCCTGACCGATTACTTCAACGCCATGCTGGACGCGGGCTTGACGGCGGAGGCCTGTGAGCAGTTCGAGCCGCTGGTGAAGCGCTACGGCTGGAGCCTGGCCCTGCGGGCGCTGATGGTGGAGGCCTGCCGGGCGTTGAAAAAGGACGACGCGGCCAAGGAGCACACCGATGCCATGGAGGAGATATACAAGCCCTTGTCCGCCCCGGGGGCCCGCCGGTCGGGCGAGCAGGCGGCCGAGCTGGCGTGGTTCTACCTGGCCTTCAAGTCGCAGCCCAAGGTGGCCCTGCAATGGGCGCAGGAGGCCGCCGGGTCGGCCGGGAATGACCCGTTCGTGCAGCGCGTGCTCGGGGCGGCCGAGCTGGCCGCGGGCAAGGCAGAGGATGGTCTGGCCAGGCTTATGCCGCTGGCGGCGAAAGACCCGCACGCTGCGCTGCGGCTGGCGCGGTATTACCTTTCCACCAAGGAGGATGACAAGGCCAGACAAATCCTGAAGAAGTACGACGGCAAGCTCCGCGGCGGGATGGGCTGGCGGGAGTTGGCCGCGCTGGCCGCCGATAATAAGATGCCGCTGCCGCCCGCGCCGGACGTGGAGGCCCTGCGGGGCGTGCTTAAGCAGGAGCCGGCGCACGTTCTGGAGATGGGCCTGGCGCCGGAGCGGTTCGTGACCGTCAACCTCACCGCCTTGCGCGGCGAGCTGGCGGTCGGGGAACCGGTCGAGATCACGGTGGAGCTGGAGAACACCTCCACACAGCCCGTGCCGCTGGGCCGGTGGGGGCTGTTCGACCCCGTCGTCTTCCTGAGCGTGTCCGTCAACGGCCAGGGAAAGGCCGAGCTGCCGAACCTGGTGTCGGTGCCCCTGCCCGCACCGAAATACCTCGCCCCGGGCGAGAAGGTCTCCCAGACGGCCCGCGTGGACGTCGGGGCGGCCGAACAACTCCTGGCGGACCGGCCGCTGGCCGACCTGAAACTGACCGTCACCGCCATGGTGGACCCGCTCCAGGCGGGCCAGGAAATGTTCTCGTCGGTGCCCGACCTGAAGGTCGCCCCGGTGACGATCCGCCGCAAACCGCTGTTTGACGCCGCCGGCGGCCAGCTCGCCGCCCGGTACGCCCTGGGCTATATCGTCCGCGACCTCAGGCAGGGCGACCCGCCAACCCGGCTGCGGGCGGCCAGGCAGACCGCCGCCCTGCTCGCCCACGTCCGCAGGGTGGAAATGGGAAACGCCCAGGCCGTGTTCCCCGAGGTGCTTACCAAGCCGGTCCTGCTGAGCATGACCCGGGCGTTCCTCCAGGCCGACTCGCCTCTGGTCCGGGCCGAGATGCTCGCCGCGCTGCATCAGGTCCCGCTGGACAGGCGGATCATCTCGCTGATGGGCGGGCGCGTGGAGGACGACAGCCCGCTGGTCCGGCTACGGCTGATTGAGCTGCTGGCGGGGCAGCGCACCCCCGGCCACGAAGGCCTGCTGGACCTGTATGCCAAGGACAGCGACGAGCTGGTCCGCGAGATGGCCCTGGTCCTGAGGAAAAAGTGAAGCCGCAGGGCGGCGCCCGACTTCAGCGGGCTCCACAGCCCGCCGGCTTGAGATTCCTTCCGGATTTGCCGTACACTCTCCCTGCACCATGAGCGGCGCCCATTCACGAGCCCCCGGGCGGTTTGACCGGCAGGTGGTCTACGAGCGCTTCGGCCCGGCCGGGCAGGAGCGGCTGTCGCGCGGCCGCGCGATCATCGTGGGTGTGGGCGGGCTGGGCTGCACGCTGGCCGATCTGCTGGCTCGCAGCGGGGTGGGTCTGCTGCGGCTGGTGGACGACGACGTGGTGGCCCTGGAGAACCTGCATCGGCAGGTCCTGTTTGACGAGGCGGACGCGGCCGCCGCCGTGCCGAAAGTCGCGCGGCGCATCGCCAGGATCAACGGGCAGGTCCGGGTGGAAACGGTGCAGGAGCGGCTGGCCCCGGGCAACGCCGCGAAGCTGGTCGCCGACGTGGACCTCATCCTGGACGGCACCGACAACTTCCCCACGCGGTTCCTCATCAACGACCTGGCCGTGAAACAGAACATCCCGTGGGTCTTCGCCGGCGTGGTGGGGGCCGAGGCCCAGACCATGACCATCCTGCCCGGGCGGACGCCATGCCTGAGATGCGTTTTCGACTCCCCGCCGCCGCCCTGCCTGGACCCGACCTGCCGCAGTGCGGGGGTGCTTGCCCCGGCCGTGGTCGCCGTGGCCGCCGCCCAGGCCATGGAGGCGATCAGGATTCTCGCCGGCCACGCCGAGAGCATTTCCCCTTACCTGACCAAGTTCGACCTGTGGACCGGCAGCCTCCAGCGGATGAACGTGGCCGAGGCCTGCGCCGACGTGGACTGCCCCTGCTGCAAGCGGCGGGAATTCGAATTCCTGTATCCGTAAGCCTAAAGTGAAATGGCTTAAGGAGAAAGGATATGAGGTCAATCTACGAGGACGTCACCGGCACGATCGGGCGGACGCCGCTGGTGAAGCTCCGGCGGATCATCCCTTCGCCCGCGACGGTGTTGGCCAAGCTGGAGGGGGCCAACCCCCTGGGCTCGGTGAAGGACCGCATCGGCCTGGCCATGATCGCGGCGGCCGAGAAGGCCGGCAAGATCAAGCCCGACACCGTCATCGTGGAGCCGACCAGCGGCAACACGGGCATCGCCCTGGCGTTCGTGTGCGCCGCCCGGGGCTACCACTGCCTGCTGACGATGCCGGAGTCCATGAGCATTGAACGCCGCAAGGTCCTGGCCGCCCTGGGGGCCGAAGTGGTGCTCACGCCCGCCGACAAGGGAATGCCCGGGGCCATCGAGGAGGCTCGCCAGGTCCTCGCCGCCACCAAGAACGCCTTCATGCCGCAGCAGTTCGAGAACCCCGCCAACCCGGAGGCCCACCGCCGCACCACGGCCGAGGAGATCTGGGCCGATACCGGCGGCAAGGTGGACATCCTGGTCGCCGGGGTCGGCACCGGCGGCACCATCACCGGCGTGGCCGAGGCCATCAAGCACCGGAAGCCGGAGTTCCGGGCCGTGGCCGTCGAGCCGGCTGCCAGCCCGGTCCTCACCCAGACGCTCGCCGGAAGCCAGCCCGCCCCCGGCAAGCACCTCATCCAGGGCATCGGGGCCGGCTTCGTGCCCAAGGTGCTCCGCCTGGACCTGGTGGACGAGGTCGTCCGCGTGGAGGATCAGGAGTCGTTGGAGTGGGCCCGCCGGGCCGCCCGCGAGGAGGGACTGTTCGTGGGTATCTCCTCCGGCGCGGCTTTGCGGGCGGCCGATATCGTCGCCGCCTGGCCGGAGAACCGCGGAAAGGTCATCGTGGTCATCCTGCCCAGCTACGGCGAGCGGTACCTTTCCACGGCCCTGTTCCAGCGCCTGGAGGCCTGATGCGGAACTTCGTCGATCTCCACACGCATTCGGCCGCTTCGGATGGAACTCTTCCGCCGGCTGAGGTCGTTTGGCTTGCCGAGCGCAAGCGGCTGGCGGCGGTGGCGCTGACGGACCACGACACGGCCGACGGCCTGGCCGAGGCGGCCCGGGCGGCGCGGCCGCTGGCGGTGCGATTCATCCCCGGGATCGAGATCTCCGCCCAGTTCACCGGCGGGGCATTGCACCTCGTGGGGCTGGGCATAGACCCGGCCGACCGAGGCCTCAGAGCCGTGCTGGGGCAGCTCATGGCCGCCCGCCGGCAGCGCAACCCCAGGATGATCGAGAAGCTGCGCCGGCTCGGCGTGGACATCACCATGGCCGAGGTTCGCGCCCTGGCCGGGGGGGCGGTGGTGGGGCGGCTGCACATGGCCCAAGTCCTTTGCCGCAAGGGCCGGGCCCGGACGGTGCAGGAGGCATTTGGGCGCTATCTCGGCTGTGGCGCGCCGGCCTTCGTGGACAAGGAAAGGCTCACTCCCCGCCAGGCGCTGGAGGGCATTCACGCCGCCGGCGGCCTGGGCGTGCTGGCCCATCCCCCGCAGCTCAACTACGGCAACCTCGCCCAGCTCGAGCGGATCGTCCGTTCGCTGGTTCGCCACGGGCTGGACGGGCTGGAGGTCTATCACCCCGATCACACGCCCGACCAGACGCGCTGGTACCTGGACCTCGCCCGGCGGCTTGGCCTGCTGGTGGCGGGGGGATCGGACTTCCACGGGGCGGGCAAGCCCGAGGTCCGCCTCGGCCGGCCGAAAGTCCCCCTTGCCGCCGTCGAACAACTTCTTGCCAAACTCGGCCTGTGATTGATACGCTCGTGGCGTGCCGTGACCGGCGAGAGCGACAACCCTGCCGCCAGGCCTGTGGGGGTGTTCGACTCCGGCTTGGGCGGACTGACCGTCGTGCGGCAGATCCTCCAGCGCATGCCGGGCGAAGACATTGTCTACCTGGGCGATTCCGCTCGCGTGCCCTACGGGACCAAGTCGCCGCAGACCATCCGCCAGTTCGCCCTCCAGGATGCCGCCTTCCTGCTGCGGTTCGACCCCAAGATCATCGTGGCCGCCTGCAACACCGCCTCGGCCGTCGCCCTGGAGGAGCTGCG
>LJUF01000214.1 GCA_001303665.1 Phycisphaerae bacterium SM23_33
GCCCATGGGCTGCTTCCACGACCACCCCGCCATCGAACGAGCGATCTTCGGACAGCTCCTCCGATGGCACAAAATCAAACTTACACACAATACTTGACACTACCCGTCAGCGGCCGGCCTTGATTTTTCCGCCCGAATCTGATATCAGTGCGACCCTCTATGTATGTGGTTTGTCCGGGTATCTGGTCCCGGCCGGAGGCAGGCGTATCGAGATGGCAGGCCCGGAGAACGAGTTCTGTTTTCGCGTGCGCTACAGCGACACCGACCAGATGGGCACCTTCTCCAGCGACCGTGCTTTGGACTGGTTCGAGCACGGCCGGACCGAGCTGCTGCGCCAGGTCGGCCTGCCCTACGCCGAGGTGGAGAAGCGCGGCGTGTTTCTGCCGGTGGCCGAGGCCCACGTGAAGTACCTCGGCCGGGCCCGCTACGACGACCTGCTGGAGGTGACGACGACGGCGGCGATGGTGGGCAAGGCCCGGCTGCGCTGCGAGGTTCGAATCGTCCACGCCGAGGGCAGGACGCCGGTGGCCGAGGGCTGGACCATTCACGCCTTCGTGGATTCGGCCGGCCGGCCCATCCGCCCGCCGGATTGGTTTGTGCAGACCCTGGAAAGGCACAGTGAGTAAAACGGACCGGCGGCTGTTAAGTGGCAACGAGGCCGTGGCCCGGGCGGCGCTGGATGCGGGCTTTGCCCTGGGCGCCGGCTACCCCGGCACGCCCTCCACCGAGATCCTGGAGAGCTTTTCCGAGCTGGGCGGCCACGCCGAGTGGGCGCCCAACGAGAAGGTGGCCCTGGAGGTAGCCTTGGGGGCGGCCTTCGCCGGCGCCCGGGCGCTGGTGACGATGAAGCACGTGGGGCTGAACGTGGCGGCCGACCCGCTGTTCACCGCCACGTACACCGGCGTCAGCGGAGCCCTGGTGGTGGTATCGGCCGACGATCCGGGCATGGCCTCCAGCCAGAACGAGCAGGACAACCGCCGCTACGCCCTGGCCGCCGGCGTGCCCATGCTGGAGCCGTCCGATTCGCAGGAGGCGTACGATCTGGTCTTCCAGGCCGTCGAAGTCTCCCAGCGCTGGCAGTTGCCCGTGCTGCTGCGGCTGACCACCCGGATCTGCCATTCCAAGACCGTCGTCCGCGCCCGGGAGCTTGGCTTGGCCGCGGCGCGGCCTCATTTCGAGCACGATGCCAAGGCGCGGGTGATGATCCCGGCGTACGCCCGGCCGGCGCACCGGAGGCTGCGGCAGAAGCTCGCCGAGATCGCCGAGTGGAACGAATCGTCCCCGCTGAACCGCATCGAGCCGGGCGAGAAGGCGCTGGGCATCGTCACCTCGGGCATCTCCTACGTGCACGCCCGCGAGGCCGCCGGCGGGGCGAGCTTCCTCAAGCTCGGCATGACCTACCCGCTGCCGATGGAGAAGATTCGGCGGTTCGCCGCCGGCGTGCAGCGCTGCCTGGTCGTCGAGGAGGGCGACCCTTACCTTGTCGAGGCGATCCGGGCCGCCGGCATCGCCGTCGAGGGCAAGCACGAGATGTACCGCTTCGGCGAGTTGGACGTGCAGCGCGTCCGGCGGATTCTCGCCGGCGACGTCTCCCCCGAGCCGACCCCACCACGAGGCAAGCCGCCGGAGCTGTGCAAGGGCTGCCCGCACCGCGCCGTCTTCGAGACCCTGGGCAAGCTGGACTGCATCGTGGCCGGCGACATCGGCTGCTACACCCTGGGCGTGCTGCCGCCGTTTGAGGCCATGGACAGTTGCGTGTGCATGGGAGCGGCCATCGGCGTGGGGCTGGGGCTGCGGCAGGTGCTGCCGGCCGAGCAGGCCAGGCGGGTCGTCAGCGTCATCGGCGACAGCACCTTCGTTCACGGCGGCATCACCGGGCTGGTGGAGATGATCTACAACCCCCCGCCCACCGGGCACGTGCTGCTCATCCTGGACAACGGCACCACGGCCATGACCGGCCTCCAGGAGCATCCGGGAACCGGCCGGACCCTCGACCACAAGGCCACCGGCCGGGTGGTCTTTGAGGACCTGGCGCGCACGCTTGGGGTGAAGCGGGTGCACGTGGTGGACCCGTCGAAGGATCCGGCCGGCTTCGAGAAGCTCATGCGCGAGAGCCTCGCCTGCGGGGAGCTGGTGGTGATCGTGGCCCGCCGGCCGTGCCTGCTGGCGGCGAAGAAGATCCGGGCTTACCAGGCCGCGGACACGGGCGAGGGTGATGGCGGGTAAAGTGACGAACATTGTGGTGGCCGGGCGGGGCGGCCAGGGCGTGCTGAAGGCATCGGACATCCTGGCGGAGGCCGCCTTCCGCGCCGGCCGCGACGTCAAGAAGAGCGAGCTTCACGGCATGAGCCAGCGCGGGGGGTCGGTCACCAGCGACGTCCGCTTCGGTCCGCAGGTGCTCAGCCCCATGGTGCCGGCGGGGGAAACGGACTACCTGGTGGTGCTGGCGGCCGACCAAGTGGAGGTGAACCGGCTCGAGTTGCGCCAAGGCGGCGTCTTGATTTCGCCGGCGGACATCGACGAGAATCTGCTGCCGAATCGGCGGAGCCTGAACGTGGCCCTGCTGGGCGTGCTGAGCCGGCATCTCGACATCGCCGAGTCGGACTGGATGGCGGCCATTCAGGCCAATTTGCCCGAGAAACTGCACGAGGCCAACGCCGGTGCCTTTGCGTTAGGGCGGGGCTCGGCCGGGAGGTGACGCCCGGCCCGGCCGGCCAATTCGGAAGGGAGCGTGTCTCATGGCCGAGCTATGGAACGATCAGGTCGGGGAGTTCCCCGCCGCCAGCGTCCAGGACTTTCTGCCGGTGGAGAAGCTGCGGCAGATTCAGCTGCGCCGGTTGCAGGCCGCCGTGGCCCGGGCCTACGAGCAGCAGGAGCTGATCCACAACCGGATGGAAGAGCGAAGGCTCAACCCCGGGTGCGTCCGCTCGGTGGAGGACGTCAGCCGGCTGCCCTTCACGGTCAAGGCCGACCTGCGTGACACGTACCCGTTCGGCATGTTCGCCAGCCCCATCCACGAGGTGGTGCGGCTGCACGCCTCCAGCGGCACCACGGGCAAGCCCATCGTGGTGGCGTACACGAAGGAGGACATTGAGGTTTGGTCGAGCGTGATGGTTCGAACGCTGGTGGCCTGCGGGCTGCACCGGGGCGACATCATCCAGAACTCCTACGGCTACGGGCTGTTCACCGGCGGGCTGGGCGCGCACTACGGGGCCGAGGCGCTGGGGGCGACGGTCATCCCCACCTCCGGCGGGAACACCGACCGGCAGATCATGGTCATGAAGGATTTCTGCGTCACCGCCATCTGCTGCACCCCCAGCTACTTCCTGCACCTGCTGGACCGGGCGGCGGAGCTGGGCGTGGACGTCAAGGCCCTGCCGCTGCGGGCGGGCGTCTTCGGGGCCGAGCCCTGGACCGAGGCCATGCGCCAGCGCATCGAGGCCGAGGGCAACATCAAGGCCTACGACATCTACGGTCTCTCGGAGATCATCGGCCCGGGCGTGGCCAGCGAGTGCGAGGCCCAGAACGGGCTGCACATCTTTGAGGACCACTTCTACCCGGAGATCATCGACCCGGAAACCGGCCAGCCGGTGCCCGACGGCCAGGAGGGCGAGCTGGTGCTGACCACCCTGAGCAAGTACGCCATGCCCATGATCCGCTACCGCACCCGCGACATCACCCGGCTGATCGCCGAGCCGTGCCGCTGCGGGCGGACGGTCCGCCGGATGGCGCGGGTCGGCCGGCGCAGCGACGACATGTTCATCGTCCGCGGCGTGAACGTGTTCCCCTCGCAGGTGGAGGCGGCGCTGCTGGCGGTGGAGCAGACGCTGCCCCACTACCAGATCGTCCTCACCCGCGAGAAGGACCTGGACCAGATGGAGGTGCAGGTGGAGGTCACGGCGGAGGTCTTCAGCGACGAGATCCGCGCCCTGGAGAGCCTGCGGACCAAGCTCGCCCAGGCCCTGGACAGCGCCCTGGGCGTCCGCGTGAAGGTCAGCCTGGTCGAGCCGCACACCATCGCCCGCAGCGAAGGCAAGGCCAGACGCGTGATCGATAAGAGACAGATGTGACCAACCCAGGCGAAACGGCTGACCGGTTGACCCGAGGAAAGGCCAAACCATGAAACTCAACCAACTGTCGGTGTTCCTGGAGAACAAGCCCGGGCGGCTGAGCCATCCCTGCAAGGCCCTGGCGGAGGCGGGAATCAACCTGCTGACGCTTTCGCTGGCCGACACGCAGCAGTTCGGCATCCTGCGGCTGATCGTGCGGGATTGGGAAAAGGCCAGGGACGTGCTGACCCAGGCCGGCTGCGTGGTCCGGGTGACCGAGGTCGTGGCCATTGAAGTGGCCGACCGCCCCGGCGGGCTGGAGGAGGTGCTGAAGGTCATCGAGGCCGAGGGCGTCAACATCGAGTACATGTACGCCTTCACCTTCCGCAGCCATGACAGGGCGGTGCTGGTCTTCCGCTTCGACGCCCCCGACGCCGCCATCAAGACCCTCCAGGCCAAGGGCGTGAACGTCCTCCAGGACGTCGAGCTGTACAAGCTCGTGGAGCAGTGAGCCACCAGGCCGCCGCCGGGGCGATGACGGCCGGCAGACGTGGCGCTGCGGGGCGGGGGACGGAAAGAGTCAATGAGTGCGTTTGCGTTCGAGAACCGCATCTGGGATGAAGCCGAAACGACCCCCCGCGACCGGCTGGGCAAGCTTCAGGCCCGCCGGCTGCGGGAGCTGGTCGCTCGCGTGGCCGAGGTGCCCTTCTACAAGGAGGCCCTCGCCCGGGCGAAAGTCAAGCCCGGCGACATCAAGGGCCCCGACGACATCCGCCGGCTGCCGTTCACGGCCAAGGAGGACCTCCGCCAGCACTACCCGCTGGGCTTTCTGGCCGTGCCGCGGAGCCAGGTGGCGCGTTTCCACGGCTCTTCCGGCACCACGGGCAAGCCCACCTTCGTGGCCTACACCGCCGACGACCTGGAGCTGTGGGCCAACCTGTGCGCCCGCTTCCTGGTGGCCGGCGGACTCAGGCCCGAGCACACCGTTCAGATCGCCTTCGGCTACGGGCTGTTCACCGGCGGGTTCGGGCTGCACTACGGCGTGGAGAAGGTGGGGGCCTCGGTGGTGCCGGCCGCCGCCGGCAACACCCCACGCCAGCTCATGCTGATGCAGGACCTTCAGGCCGACGTGCTGGTGTGCACGCCCAGCTACGCCCTCAACATCGCCGAGGTCGCCCGGCAGCAGGGCATCGACCCGCGGACGCTGCCGCTGAAGTTCGCCCATTTCGGGGCCGAGCCCTGGACCGAGGACATGCGCAAGCAGATCGAAGCCGAGCTGGACCTGATCGCCAGCAACAATTACGGCCTCAGCGAGGTCATCGGCCCGGGCGTCAGCGGGGAGTGCGCCGCTCGAAACGGCATGCACATCTCCGAGGACCACTTCCTGGCCGAGTGCGTGCACCCGGACACGCTCGAGCCGGTCGCCCGGGGCGAGCAGGGCGAGCTGGTCTTCACCACCCTCACCAAGCAGGCCATGCCGCTGATCCGCTATCGCACGCGCGACATCGCCAGCCTGGATTCATCTCCCTGCCCCTGCGGCCGGACCGGCGCCCGCATGAGCTGGGTGCTGGGGCGGACCGACGACATGCTCATCATCCGCGGCGTGAACGTTTTCCCCTCGCAGATCGAGGAGGCCCTGCTGCGGGTGGAGGGCACCGCCCCGCACTATCTCATCGAGGTGGACCGCCCCGGGGCCATGGACGAGGTGACCGTTCACGTCGAGGTCCGCCCGGAAAGCTTCTCCGACAAGATGAGCCAGATGCAGGTGCTGCGCGACCGCATCGACCGGGAGATTCAGGCCGTCACCGGCATCCGCGCCAACGTGCAGCTCGTCGAGCCGCAGTCGCTGGAACGCTCCGTAGGCAAAGCCAAGCGCGTGGTTGACCACCGCAGGGAGAAAGGGCTGATCTGACCCCGGGTGATGGGAGGTGCAGACCGTGGCCGCAGGCGGGAAATCAGACCACCCCAACGTGTTGGTCTTCTTCACGGACCAGCAGCGGTGGGACACGGCCGGCTGCTACGGCAGCCCCATGGGGCTGACCGCGAACCTGGACCGGATGGCCGGGCGGGGGGTCTGCTTCGAGCACGCCTACACCTGCCAGCCGGTGTGCGCCACGGCCCGGGCCAGCCTCCAGACCGGCAAGTACGCCCTGGCCACGGGCGTCTGGCGGAACGGCCTGGCCCT
>LJUF01000215.1 GCA_001303665.1 Phycisphaerae bacterium SM23_33
CACGCGAATCGGCCCGGGGGGCCCAGGGCGGCCCGGAGCCGACGGCCGGCCTGACCGGGCCGTACGCCACGCCGGCCCAATTGGCCCAGGCCCTGGTCCGGGCCTCCGCCGAGGCCGGCCTGTCCGCCGCGGCCGACCAGCCGCCGGCAGCACAAGGCCCGGGCGGTTCGTGGGCCTCCCAGGCGCAGCTTCCGCCGGCCGTCGCCAGGCTCATGAAGCACCTGACCGTCTATTCCCGGCAGCGCAACCTCGACGCCGACCGCCGCCGGCGAGCCAACCTCAACACCGCCTCCCGGCCCGATCTGGCCGCGGCGACCGCCGGGCATTTCAGCGACGAGCAAGTCGAGGCCATCCTGCTGGCGCGCGCCGCCCAGCCCTTCCAAAGCATCGGCGAGCTGCTGACGCGGGCGATGGAAATCACCGGCTCGGACGGAGAGCCCAAGACCGTTCGCATCGGCCGAGAGCAACTCAAGCCGGTGGCTGATCGGCTGACCACCACCGACGCGGAGGTCCTGCCCGGACTGGTCAACGTCAACACGGCCCCGCTGGAGGTGCTGCGGTGTCTGCCGGGCTTGACAGAGGCCGCCGCCAGCGCCATCATCAGTCATCGCAGCGGCGCCGCCGGCTCCGGCGGGGCAGGGCCGCTGGCGAGCATCGGCTGGCTGCTGGACGTGCTGAGCGAAGAGGTCTTCGCAAGAGTCTGTTCGTTCGTGACGACGCGCAGTCAGCAGTTTAGAATGTGCGCCGAGGCTCGCCCGGAGGCGTTTTCCTCCGCGGCCGGGATGTATGGCGGCTCGGCCCGCTCCGTTCCTGCGGTGAGCGCCTACGCCCTGGCGGTCCTGGAGCGGGACGCCGACCGGTGCAGCGTGCTGTTTTGGGTGATGTGGACGGAGGCCGCCCGGGCCGACACGTAGGCCTCCGGCGACGGCCGGCATGGACGCCGGTGCGTGACGGTCTTCCCGTTGCGGCATCGGTTGCAGGATGCCGGGGAAAGGATGCAATGAAAGTCCGAGAAGCACTCGGCGTGGACTTTCGCGGAGACCGGCTCAACGTGGCGCAGGTTCGCCAGGAGGATGTCCCTCACCACGGCGCGGCGCGTTCGGAGCTTCCCGGGTCACGTCCGGTCCTGACGCACTGGGGCAGCCAAGCAGTTCCTGCCGGCGCCGAAAGCGCCGCCGTCGCCGCCGTCCTCCGCAAGCTGCTCGACGACGGGGGCTTCACGGCCACCGCGGCGGTGCTCGGCCTGCCAAGGGGCAGGGGATTCCTGCGATGCCAGGCCGCCGGCCAGGAGGAGATGGCGGCATTTTCCCCGACCGACTATGTCGTTGACAGCTGGCGGACCGATGACGGGCGGGAGGTCCTGGGCGTGGCCTCTCGGGCGGACGTGACGCGGCTGGTGGAGATCGCCCATCAGGCCTCCTTGCAGCCGGTGGCCGTGGAGCTGCCGGGCCTGGGCTGCGTCACGGCCCTGGGGATGCTGGGCGAATCGGCAGCCCAGGGCGCGATGCTCGGGGTGGTTCTGGGCGAGTCGGACGCGACCGCCGCCCTCGTTGATGGCCAGGTGCTGCTGGCCGTGCAGACCCGCCTGCGCCAGCACGCCGCCGGCCTCGACCGATGGGACAGCGCCCTGACGTCCGTGGAACAGATGTTCCGGCTGCTGGCGATGGCCCATCCGGGCGTCACGACCGCACAGGCCAGGGTCATGGTCAACTCCCCGGACCGCCAGGCCGCCAAGAACCTCGCCGACAGGCTGGGCGTGCCGGTGCAGCTGGTCCGCCCCGGAGCCGACCGGAACCTGAGCTTCGAGGGCCGGGAACTGGCCGAGCCGGCCGAGTACGCCGCCGCCATCGGGCTGGCCCTGGAAGGGCTCGAGGAAATCGCCGCCGCGGTGGCGCGCGGCCGCCGCGCCCGCAGGCCATCGGGCCGTGGCTCGGTGAGGCCGACGGCGGCCAACGCATCAGCCACAGACGCACATACGATGCGATCACGGAACTATTCCCGGCGGAAGACGCTTACGTTCAAAGCCTGGGCGTCCACCCGGCGGAAGCCGGCGGCGAAGTGAGCGTGGCCCTCAACGGTCGCGCCCGGGACCGAAACGTCGTGCACGACTTCGTTTCGGAGCTGAACCGCTCCCCGATGTTCGCCCGGGCCGGGCTGGGCCCGATGGTCGAGGATGCCGAGGACCCGAAATTCCCGACGCGTTTCTCCGTCACCTTCTACTTGAGGCGGCGCGGCTGATGTTTGAGGCGACCCGACAGAAAGTTCTGCTGGGACTGGCCCTGGGGCTGCTGGGGGCGGTGGTGCTGGACAAGGCGGTGGTCTGGCCGCTGTCGGGGTACATCTCCAAGGTCAACTCCCGGATCCGCGAGCTGAGCGCCGAGGTCGCCCAGGCCAGGCGGCTGGCCGAGACGGCCCCGCCCGCCCGGGAGTGGGCGGCCGCGCTGCGGCGGCTGCGGCTCCCGACCGAGCAGGCCCAGAGTGAATTTCGCAGATACCTGGAGGCCCAGGTCGGCCCCAACGTGGAGGTCACCAGCTCCCTTCAGGTTTCGGTCGAGGGCCTCCGGGAGTCGCCCGACCTGACGCGAATCACCTACGACGTTACGCTGCTCGGCTCACAGGAAGCCCTGCGACAGGCACTGGAAAACCTGGACGCCAGCCGGGAGCTGCTGCGCATCGAAAAACTGGATGTCACTCCCGGGGCGCCGGAAGAGCCCAGACTGAAGGCCAAGGTGTTGGTCTCGGCCCTGGCGTCCACGACGGCGCCGCCGGATTCCGCGCACCGGCCGTTCTTGCCGCAGGCCGGGGCGCTGCTGGCGGCACCGGCCAAGAACATGTTCTTCCCCTCCGACCGGCTGCCCGGGGCGCTGACCGTCGGCGAGACCATCGCGCAGAGCCCGCCGGCGGGCGAGTTCGTCCTGGCCGGAACCGTCATTTCGGCCCGGCGCCGGGCGGCGCTGCTGGAGTTCCCCGCCTCGGGCGAGATCCGATGGGTCAGCGTCGGCGAGCAGGCCGGCCAGATGACCGTCGCCGACGTCAGGCCGGACTGCGCCGTCTTCCAACTCGGCGGACAGCAGCTCGCCCTGGCGGTCGGCAGGCCCGGCACCGACCTGCTGGCCGGGCGACGCGTCCTCGGCGGCGGCTTCGAGCTGGTCGGCGTCTGCCGGGCCGGCAGCCACCGCTTCGCCATGCTCCAGCCCGACCGCGGCGGGAAGATCCAGCGGGTGCATGTCAACGACCGGCTGGGAGCCGGCGTCGTCGCCCAGATCTCCGAGGACGGCATCGTGCTTCAGGTCGCCGGCGTCCGCCACGCGCTGCCGGTGGGCGGCAGGTTCGCCGGCGAGGCCGACGTGCAATGACCGGACCGGTCGCGACATTCCGAGCCGTCCTGCCGACCGCCTTGGGGCTGGTGTTGGCGGGGGGTGTCTGCGGCTGCGAGAGGGCGATGGTGAACGCACCCGCGGCCCTGGCCCCGCCGATCACCCCCAGCCCCAACGCCGAGCTGGCCGACCGCTGGTACCACAACTGGGAAACGCAGGACGACGTCCTGGCCGGCTCGGATGTGGATGACATGTTCTTCATCCTGGGCCTGCGGGGGCGGGACTGGCGCCAGCCGGAAGGGCCGGACGGATATCCGGTCCGGGTGTGCCTGCTGAACCGGGTCGGGCAGTACGTCCACGCCGAGGGGGCGCTGTACGCCTTCCTGGTCCAGGCCCCGGCCGACCCCTATGCGCACAGGGCCCTGTGTGCCTGGTCGGTCCTTCCGGAGGAGGCCGAAAGACACTTCCGCCAGGACAAGACACCAGGCTACCTGCTCCGGCTGGACTGGGGGCCGACCCCGCCGCAGGCGGACGGCGGCCTCATGCTGGTGATCCGCTGGGTCAGCCGCGACGGAAAGTATCGAGTCACGCGTCACCTCGCGTTCATGGATGGGACCAGCCATGTCATTCAAACCACAACCAGGCCGCAAGCGCCGTAGCCGGCCGCTGCCCGGCGCCGCCCTGCTCGCCGTGCTGGCGCTTCTGGCGGCCGCGGCCGGCGCCCAGACCACCCAGCCGGCCGACAAGACCGCCTCCTTCAACTTCAAGAATGCCCCGCCCAAGGTGGTGCTGTCGGCCCTGGAAGAGCTGTTCGACGTGCAGTTCGTCACCGAGACGCCCGTGACGCAGCGTCTGTCGCTGGCCAGCGTCGGCGAGGTCAGTGCCGACGGCATGGTGGCGCTGCTGGACGCGGCGCTTCGCCCCCAAGGCGCCGCCGCCCGCCGCGAGGGCAGGGTCATCCGCATCGTGCCGGTCAGCCTGGCGGCCGCCCGCGTCGAAATGGTCGAGCTGAAGCACGCCGACCCCGCGGAGGTGGCCCGGATCGTGACCGAGATCTTCCAGACCCGCGACCTGCTCACCACGGCCACCGCCCAGAACGTCGAGCTCATCCGCAAGCTGGTGGAGCAGTTGAAGGAACAGGGCGGGCCGCTGCTGGCCGGCCAACTGCGCGTCACGGCCGTGCCGTATCCCCGGCTGAAGGCCATCATCCTCCGCGCCCCGGAGGCGGTCCTGCCCACCATCAAGCAGTTCATCGTCTCGGAGCTGGACAAGCCCCCGCCGCCGAAGCCCGCGCCGCCCAAGCCGCCCGCGCCCAAACCTCCGCCCCCGATCCGGGAGGAGATCTATCGCCCCAAGTTCGTGGCGGCCTCTTACCTGGCCGCCGCCGCCCAGCGACTGTACGGCGTCTCCGCCCAGGTGGAGGACAGGATCAATGCCGTGATCCTTCGCACCAGCAATTACAGTCAGTTCGAGCAGATGGAGAAGCTGATCAAGCTGCTGGACGTGCCCGACGCCGTCCAGGAGGAGACCTTCCACCTGACGCTGAACAACGCCACGGCCGACGAGGTTCGGCGCCTGCTCAACCAGCTCTACAGCACCACGCTGAAGCTGCCGTTCACCCCGGCCGGACTGGAGGAGCTCACCGACCAGCAGCGGCAGGAGCGGATCGCCCAGGCCACCGCCGTGCTGACCGCCGCCGGCGTGAGCGAGCAGACCGCCGCGGAGTTCGTCCGCAGCAACCTGGGCATCCCCTTCGGCACGGTCCAGATCATCGCCGACGCGGCCAACAACGCCCTGCTCCTCCGCACCAACCCCAAGAACATGCCCATGATCCTGAAGGTCATCCAGCAGCTCGACCAGCCCCGCCGGCAGGTCATGATCAAGGTCTTCATCGCCGAGGTCACCCTGGACGACACCATGGAACTGGGCGTGGACTTCGCCTACCAGGACACCTCCGCCTCCCGCACCCAGCGCTGGGCCATGGACTTCAACGTGGACCTGGAACACACCGGGCTGACCTACAGCTTCATCTCCAACAACATCACCGCCTTCCTCAGGGCCCTCCAGGCCACCAGCCGCCTCGACATCATCCAGCGCCCCCAGGTGCTCACCCTGGACAATCGCCGGGCAACCATCCTGTTCGGCAAGAAGGTGCCGCTGCTCCAGACCACCAGCATCACGGCGGAGGGCTCGGTCAACTCCACCGTGCAGTACACCACGGTGGCCACGGAGCTGCACGTCACGCCCCACGTCAACGCCGCCGGCTTCATCCGGCTGGACATCTTCCAGAGCATCGACGACGTCAGCAGCGACACCTTCGCCATCACCGAGCAGCTCGCCCCGCGGATCCTCATCACCCGGCAGGCCGAGACCAACGTCCAGGTCCGCGACGGGCAGACCGTCTGCCTGGGCGGGTTCATCGGGGATACCATCGACGAGACCGAAGAGAAGGTCCCGCTGCTGAGCGACATCCCCGTCATCGGAGAGGCCTTCAAGAAGACCAAGCGGACCCGCGTCAAGAGCGAGCTGCTGATCTTCATCACGCCGTACATCGTCGAGACCCCCCAGGAGCTTCTGGAGATGACCAACGCCCTGCGGGAGGAGACCGCGGTACGCGGCCGAACGGACCGCGCCAGCGAGGAGCTCAAACCGCGTGCCGTCCCAGAGCGCAATCCCTACAAGGCGTGGGGGCAGATGGGCAGGCGGTACGTCATCCCGCGCCCGCCGGCCACCGGCCCGGCCACTCAGCCGGCCACGGCCCCGGCGACAGGCGGGGCCGCATCTCGCCCCGCGGGGCAGGCCGAAGCCGCGACGACCCAACCGGCAGCATAGGCGGCGGCCGGCGACTGCGGTTCATGGGCCGTGGCGCTTCAACTGCTGCGCTAAGGCGCGGTGGTCTGTTTTCCCGGTTCCCAGCAGCGGCAGGCGGTCCACCCGGATCACCCGGCGGATGTTGTGCAATCCCGACAGGCCGGCCTCGCGGATCGCCCGATTCGCCGATTCCCGATCCACGTCCTTGACCGTAAACAGGACGATCTCGCCGCCGTCGGCCTCGGCCGCCGCCGCCACGGCCAGCACCGGCCCCTCGTCGGCGTCGGCGGCGTAGCGCGTCTCCAGCACGGCTTCGATGGCCGGCAGCGAGACCATCTCCCCGCCCCGCTTCACGAAGCGCCCCAGCCGGCCGCAGAAGCTCAGTACCCCGCCGCGGTCCTCACGCACCAGGTCGCCGGTGCGATACCAGCGCTGGCCCTCGAACTGGAGGAACGGCGAGGGGCCGTCATAGTTCAGGTAGCCCTCGAACACGCTGGGGCCGCGGACCAGCAACAGACCCTGGCGGCCCGGCTCGACGCGACGGCCGGCCTGCGGGTCCACGATGGCATAGTCCAGCGCCCCCACCACCTTGCCGATGGTGCCGGGGCGGGGATCGTCCTGGCGGTTGACGGAGATGATCGGGGAGCACTCCGTCACGCCGTACCCCTCCACGACCACGGTCCGCGGGCAGCGGCGGGCCAGGGCCTCGTACACCCGCGGCGTGCACTTCTCAGCGCCGGAGACCACCAGGCGGAGGCCAGCCAGTTGGGCGGTGGTGGAGGCCCGGACGATGCCGTGCAGGAAGGTCGGCGTGCCCATCAGGATCGTCGCCCGGTAGGCCGGGATCATCCTGCCCAGGGCCCCGGCGTCGTTGGGGTCGGCGTGGTACAGGGCCGGAATCCCCAGGCTCAGCGGCAGCAGCACCGAGACGGTCAGCCCGAAGGCATGGAACGGCGGCAGGATGCCGAGGATGCTGTCGCGGCGGCCGAAGGTGAAGCAGTCGTAGGCGTCGGAGACGTTGGTGAGCAGGTTCCGATGCGTGAGCGGGACGGCCTTGGGCGCCGTCTCCGAGCCGCTGGTGAACAGGACCGCTGCTGTCTGAGGAACCTTGGCATTCCGCAGTCGCCGCCACGAGAGCCGCGCCCCCAGCCAGGCGCCCAGCTTCGCCCGCGCCCCCAGCCGGGCAGCCACCTCCTCGATGGCCACCAGCCGCTCGCCGATGCCCGACAGGTCCAGGCCCTGCGACTGGATCCGCGAGACCACCGCCCGGGCGGTCAGCACCCGCCGGGCGCCGACCGAATCCAGGCAGTGCAGCAGGTTTTTCCGGCCCAGGGTCCAGTTGACCATCACGGGGGTCTTGCCCGCGAACAGCGCCGCCAGGTACAGCGAGGCGGCCGCCACCGACGCGGGCATCATGATGCCGACGCGGTCGCCGGGCAGGGCCTGGATCGGCCCGCTCAGAGCCAGCGCCGCCCGCACCAGGTCGCGATACGTCTTGGCCCCGCTGGTCTGGTCGGCCAGGATCGCCCTGTCGGGGGATCGCCGCGCCTGGGCCAGGAATGCCTGCGGGACCGTCATGGAGGCCAGGCCCTCCGGCCGCGCCGGCCGCACGAGGCGCGAGAACCACTTCGCCGGCACGGGCTTCAGCACGGCCGCCGACGACACCGACTCGCCGCAGGCCGCCAGCATCACGTCGCCCACGGTCCGCAGCGAATCCACGTCGCCGACCGAGCAGCCGAACTCCGAGTGCAGCCACGTCACCAGCTCCGCCCCCGAGAGCGAGTCCATCCCCAGGTCGCGGGCGAGCAGGGCCTGATCGTCGAAGTCCCGGCTGCCCGTGAGTTCTTCCAGGTGCCCGCAGACGATCTG
>LJUF01000216.1 GCA_001303665.1 Phycisphaerae bacterium SM23_33
CTTGCGAGTCTTGCCGGTGGCAATGTGCGCCGCCGGCGTGCAGCACTTCTCGTTGGCCGGGCGACCCACGTCAACCTGCAACTCGTTGACACCCTCCACAGGCTTAACCTGCTTGAGCGTGACCGTGGCCAAGCCCTGGGCGTCCGTCTTCACCGTGGCGGTGGCGCCACCGCCGGGCTCCAAAGTCGCCTGCGGCCCGCTGAGGATCTTGTAGGTCACCTCGTAGCCCTCCAAGGGCCTCCTGTCAGAGTAGGTTGTAACCTTCGTCGTCAGCTTGTGGGCCGTCCCGATAGGATTGGTCGCCGCGGGCGGGCACTCCCAGGCGATATCGTACCAGTGCTTCTTCAGCAAGACCTTATGCTTACTCCAGTCATAGATGCCGGGGGCATAGGCCACGACGTACGAGGTGCCCTCGACGGGCGACGTGATCACGCACCAGGTCTGACCCTTCGTCAGGCGGATGTCGTCCTGGGGATCGGAGTTTCCACGAGTCAGGACATGGTCGAAGTTGTTGGTATGGCTGACGGCGAAACGGTTGTCTACCTTATGCCCGCGGCTGGCGCGGATACCGCTCTCGTCTACCTCAACGATGGAGCCGACCCCGTCGGAGAGCATCCACTCCACGCGGCGATTGGGCAGAGGCTTCCCGTCCTTGTCCTTCACCGTGGCGACGAAGACGTGCTGGGTGCCGACCGGGTTGACGTCCTCCACGGGCCTGACCTCGATCGTAGCCGCGTACGGGTCCCAGTTCGCGTAATAGCCGCCCTCCGGGGGCTTCGGGTGCGTGGGAATCTGATCCCCGGTGACCGGCCAGGTGAACGAGTGCGGCATGCCGTCCCTGCACCCGGCAGACAGGAGCAACCCGCCAACAGCGACAACGATGGAGATGCGCGCAATGGCTCTCATAGTAGTCCTTCCTTTCCTGGTTGCCGAACTGGTATTCGGCGGCGAGCTTCCTTCAGCCGCTTGCCGCGGCTTCCCATCGAAAAGACCTGAAGCCTCGATACCGTCGGTGACGCCTGACTTTGCGACACTTCAAGCTTATCCATATTTCCGCACCGATCAAACAATTTTGCTTTTTTTTGGGGGGCAGGGGGCGGGGGCGGCGGAGGCAGCCCTTGGCCATCACGGCGGTTGACGGTCTCGCGCGGGCGGGCACGGGGGATTGCCCCTGGCTACCGGGCTGCCCGCCCCCCGGGCAGGAGCCCTAGGGGCTTGGGCGCAGGCGGGAATTGCCAATTGAACAAGTGCCTCCCGAGTCCACCGATTACACCGATTAGACCGATTGAATTGCCGAATCCGTCCGCCTCCCGGTCGCGCGTTCCCGGTTTCCGGCTTCCGGCTTCGCCAAGGCTTCGGGCTTCGTCCCGATGTACATCGGGACTACGCCGGACAAGTCGGCGCACAGGTTCCGCCTTCGCGGGGGAAGGGAACACCGAATGTCGAATGGCGAATAGCGAATGATGAAGGGCGAGGGATCGTGCGTTCCGGATGGATCGGGACGCCAGGATTCTTCGTGCGTCGGTGGCACTCATGCCGGGTTCCGGGGATGCCTTGGTTGATTCTTGACCGCCGCGGCGGGAGGTGGTGGTTGGCGGTCATGGCCAGATGGGGCAGACCCTTCCGCGGGAAAACGCGGGCCCAAGCTCGAAGGAAAAAGCCAAAAGGCCGAATTAAGCAAGCCCTCCCCCGGAGTTCATCGACCACCCACGCAGTGCCGCCCTCGCCAGCGCTGCCTCACAACTGGTTTCCATAAATAAGCTTGCATCAGGGGTTGTCCGACCCCTCCATTCCGCCGGGATCCCACCGCGCGAGGGCGGCGTGCAGCCGACGGCAGAGGTCGGGATGACTTGCGGCGACGTTCTTCGTCTGCGTCGGATCGTTCTTCAGGTCGATCAGGAATGGGCGGGCCTGGCCGGAAGGCCAGAAGGAGTAGATCCACCGCCGGGTCATCACTTGCCTCAACTGGGTCTGGCGGTGGAGGCAGCCGTTGAACGCATGCAGCCTGGGGGGGAGGCGCCGCCGGCCAAGAGCGGGCAGGAGCGATCGGCCCTGGTAGTCCGACGGCGGCTTCAGGCCGAACAGCCGCAGGATCGTCGGCGCCAGGTCCCACGGCTGGGCGATGCGCTGGATCCGCCTGGGGCGTCTCTGGCCGGGAAGCTTGATGACCAGAGGGATGCGCATCGTTCCCGTCCGCAGCGGAAGCCACGTCGGCGAGGTGAGCCGGCCGTCGCCGGCGATCAGGAAGCCGCGATTGTCGTTGACGACCCACGGCTTGCCCACGCAGCCGGCGTCGCCCGCGTACCCGGCGTAGATGCCGTGGTCGGACGTGAAGCAGATGGCCACCTCCTCCAGCAGGTCCAGCTTCTCCAGGGTGGCCAGCAGCCGCCCGACCGCGGTGTCCACCATGGTGCACTCGCCGCAGTAGCGGGCCTGAAGGTGCCTGACCTCCCTGCGGGTGATCCCCAGCTTGCGGTAGAACCCGTAGGGAGGGCATTCGATGACGCGCCCGCGGTAGCCCGGATCGTACCGGTGGACGTACCACTCCGGCGGGTCCCAGGGCTCGTGGGGATCGAAGGTCTCGACCCAGAGGAAGAAGCGGTCGCGCTTCCAGTTCCGCTCCAGCCACTCACAGGCCATCCTGAAGGTGCCCGGGGCGAAGTAATCGTCCTCATGCCGGCGATGAGCCCGGTTGACCCGTACCTGCTGGTAGTGGGCGGGTCTGTAGCGAATCAGCTCAGGGGGGACCGGCAGTTCTTCCGGCACCGACGCATCCGACCAGTACGCGTCGCCTTCCTGGCCGCGGTTGACGCGGTAGGCGTTGAAGCCCGCGAACATGTTGCGGCCTCGCACGACTCCGTTGGCAACGTCGGTGATCATCATCGTGTGGACGCCGCCGTCGCTCAGCAGGCGGGGTAACGGCGTCTCGTCCTCGCGGATGTTGATCCACGGGTTGAACGCGTGCCCGGGCGCGTGCCCCTTGCTCAGAAGGATGTCGCGACGGTTCGGCCCGGTGGGGAACGACCCGGCGTACATCTGCTCGAACACATTCGCCCCAGCGGCCAGCCGGTCGAGATTGGGCGTATGAATCCTGGGATTCCCGTAGAAGCCCAGGTGGTCCTGCCGAAACGAATCGGAAAGGATGAAGATCACCTTCATCGGCCCGTCTCCTCTTCAGGTCCTCTGCACTCCATCGCCAGGCACGCACGCCACACCTTCCTGCAAAGCGTTCACTGGGTCAAGCTGGTATGGGCCACGGAGTTCCGGGCAGAGCCATGAGCAAGTCGTTGTGAAACCGGCAGCGGCGTTCGCTGACGGGGTCCTCCACACATCCACCCCGCGGGGGCAGGTTCCACCTTCGGCCGGGGAGGGAATACCGAATGTGGAATGGCGAATAGCGAATGATGAAGGGGGACGGACTCTCCGTTCCCCGTTCCCGGCTTCGCCAGGCCCCTTCGGCAACGCCTCGGAGCTCCGGCTACGCCGGGCAAGCGCGGTTTCCGGCCCCTGGCTGCTGAGCCCCCGAGGTCCTGCCGGCGGACGGCCTCAGGCCTCTGTCGGAGTCCGCAAGGCGGCCCGACGAGACGCCCGCCTGGCGGCCGGCGCCGCAGCCCGGCCGGCCAGGGCCGCGCCGACGCAAAGCAGGAAGAACGTGGCCGGCTCGGGGATCAGCTCGGCCGGGCCCGTGTAGGTCACGCCGTGGTAGTAGTCCAGGATCAGTTGGTCGCCTTGTACCACGCCGTCCTCCGACCAGGCCCGCTCCGTGAACTGCCAGACCGTATCGGGGTGCGTCATGAAGGCCACAAGCTGCGAGCGGGTCCATGGGGCCATCTCGTCCGGGCCGGCGGGAGGAACGGCCAACGTGGGATTCGTCGCGCCCAGGCACAAGAGGTGGTGGTACATCTTGTTGCTGCCGGGAGAAACCTCCGAGGACAGGGCGTACTGCACCTGAGCGGCGACGTGTCCGGTCGGCGGCGTCGTGAACTGCCACATCTCGCAGGCACGCGTGAGGTGATACCAGGGCGACAGATCCACATTGGCCAGCCCGAAGGTATTGCAGGCGTCCATTTCGGCGTCGAAGGGCGCCGTGCCGGCGTAGCTGGGGCCCTGAAACCAACTCGTGATGGTCCGCAGGCCGCCCATGTCGCCGGTGTCATCGGCGTACCGGAACACCGGATCCACGTCCACGCGCAGCGTGAACTGCACCGGCTCGAACGCGGCGTCCGGCTCGGTCGTGACGGATCCGTCCGGTGCCAGACCGTGCTCGAATCGCTGCGCGGCCGTCACGTGGAACCACAGCTCATCCGCCCTGGCCGGGCGCGGGGCGATCAAGGCGGCCGCGACGGCCGCCAGTGCGAGTGTGCCGACAATGGGACGAGCCGGTGTCATGAGCAACTGACCGCTGACGTGCTGCCCGTCGGCCCTCCGAGCCGCCGACGGTCAGAGGCAGCGCGTCAAGCAGAGCGCATAGCAGTTTACCACAGTTCGCCAGGCTGTCAACCCGGCGCGGGCGGGCTCATTCAGGCCTGACGAGCCGGCGCCGGTGAGACTCCACCCGCCGGCGCTAACGCGGCACCAGCCACGTGCCGGCCAGGCGGTCCTGGATGCCGCGCTCAGGCAGCAGGGCAGAGACGATGGCCAGTGCGGCGAACAGGGGAAGGGCCAGTCCCGGGGCAGTCCGCAGAACCACACTGACATCCTGGAAAACAGCAGGGCCGGCCTGCATAAATCGGGTCACCAGCGCCACCGAGCCAAGCAGGAAAGGCAACCAGGTGACCAAGGCCCTCCAGAGGACCCGCAGCCGGCCGGCCCGCGAGCCGTCGCGCTTCACGGCAACAACCCCGAGGACCAGCATCGCCAGCCCGCTGCGAAAGGCGAGCGCGCACAAGATGCTGAGCAGGGCCAGCAGTAAGGTCATGATGCCTGCCTGGAAGGCGGCTGCGGGCAGGAGCGACCCGCCCCCCAGAAAGATTGCCATGTCGGGGCGGCTGGCCAACGGCTCCGCCACGGCCTTGGCGTCGGCGAATTCCTTCTCTGATGGGTTGGGGTACTTGGCCACAATTTGGCGTGCCTTCGCCCGCAGACCCTCGTCAATCGTTGCGGCAGCCGGGCCGGTCCAGGTGGCCGGGTCCGAAATCGTTTTTCCGAAACGGCCGGCGATGTAGACTTCAAGCGCCTGGCGCTGTTTCGAGTTGTCTTGGCTGGCGGACTGCCTCTCCAGTGCGGTGAGTCGGGTCAGGCAGGAGTGAAGGGGCATGATGTCCGGTTGCTGTTCCATGAAGCGTCTGGCCATGGCCTGCCCGAACAGCGTGAAGCCTGCCATGAGGATCGGGAAGAGGGCGCAGCCGAGAACCAGGCCGAATCGCCGGCGGCGAGTGACGAACGCGACTTTCTGGAGGAGCGGCTTCAGGCCGGCCGTCAGGTCCTCGAGGTCCCGGGAAGTCGGCAGTGCCATCAGGAACTTGCGGGCATGCAGGGGCACGGGCGCGGCCGGCGTCTTGCCGCGCGCGGCATGGGCATCCACGACGCGGCCTTCCAGCATGGCGACGGCCAACTGGTTCAGGAAGGCCCGGGCGGCCCCGAAGTCGGGCGCTGCCCCGGCCGGCCCCTGGTCGGCCAGGGGCGCGCCGCCGGTCCCCGGCGCCGGGAAATCGAGCAACTTGGCCCGGCCGGCGGAGGTGATCCAGACCCGGTCCAGGGCGAGCACGGCAGGGACGGAGCCGTCCTTCAGGCCGGCCGCGAGTTCCTCGGCCAGGTCCATCAGCCAGTAGCGGACGGACCGCCACGGCTGCGGCCGGACGGCCAGCGCGACCAGCGGCCTTCCCGCCGGCGCCTCGTAGGCGTCCCAGTTCTCCCCGACGGCCCGGTTGCCGCCGAGCCAGCGGAGTCGCGTCGCGCGGCCCAGGCCGCGAACGCTCGCGGGGGCCGGCGGGGCGCCTTCCGGCAGGCGGCGGATCCACACCTTCCGCAGCAGCCGGGCGTCGTACCCCAGCAGGAATTCCCCCGCCTCCGTCTTCTCCAGACGGTCGAGGACGTAGTAGGGCCCGATCTGAGGGGTCGCCTGGGAGGCCGGCAGCGGCGGCTCCTCCACTTCAAGCGGCGGGCGCGCCTCGTAAGCCGCCTTCCGGATGACGCGCGTGCCGCTGGCCAGGTCGTGCAGGCCGGCGAAGCCGTTGCGGCGGCGGGCGCTGATGAGGAACAGCAGGGCGATGACCGCGAAC
>LJUF01000217.1 GCA_001303665.1 Phycisphaerae bacterium SM23_33
GATCAGCGGGACGTTCACCAGCGGCAGCACCACCAGCAGGCCGCGCACCGCCGCCAGGTCCAGCCCGGCCAGCAGTTGCCCGATCATCGCCGAGCCGCTGTATTCGGTCTGGTGCTGTGCGCAGTGGACCACCAGCGCGCGGCCGTCGGCCGCTCCGGCCGCCAGCACGATCGGGATGTGAACCCCATCCAGCTTCAGCGAATCGTGGATGATCCGCCCGGCAGCGGGCTTGACGCCCATGAAATCGACGCCCATGGCTGTCTCCTGTCAAGGCACGGCGGCAGGAGATATTGGACGTGCCGCTCCTGCCTTCGTCAATCGTTGAACCCGTCGCGTGACCTTGGCTTACCGTCGGCCTTGAGCGGGCGGCCTCTGCCCTGGACATCCCGGGGAGGCGAATGCATTTGACAAATCCGCAGGCGGCGATATGATGGGGGGAGACTGAGAGTTCTCAGTGTGGGGTCATGTCTGTCGCGGATGAGCTTTCGTTCAAGCGCTCAGCTACCGGACGGTGTGGCCTGACCGGGGCGGCGGTCTGGCGGGGAGCGAGGCCGCGGCGGCGGAGTTCCCGGTGGGCGGGCCGCCGGGTCGTCGCGGGTGTGCTGAGGCAGCGGCCGCCGAAGACAAGCCGCCGTGGCAAGCACCAAACGGGGACGGAAAGGAGCTGGCGATGAAGGCGGGCCGTAGGGGCGGATCCATCGTGGGAGCGTATCTTTCGCTGACGGTGATATGCGGCTTGGCCGGCCCGGGATTGTCGGCACCCCCCTCTCGCTGGACGATTGACACGACCTCGGGGGTCACCGGAACCACGGTTCCTGACCAGAGCGTCAACGGGGTCCGCGCCACAGACGTTACCGTGCTGGGCGGGGAGGAGCTGCTGGTTTACTCGGTCAACCTGGACGGCTGCCTCCACATCTCCCAACCCGCCCCCCCGACGACGGTGGGCGTGCGGATCTACGACAGCGACACCCAAGAGCTGGTCGCCTCGCGCGAACGGACCTTCTGGTTTGAGGTCAACTGTGCCTGGGACTATCCCATCTCCGCTCTCCTCCAGCCGGGGCGCGACTATCGCATCGGGTGGTTCATCGACGCCGGCGCCTCGCCCGCCTACGCCGACATGTTCCGGCCCGATTCCTTTCCGTACTGGGAGACGGAGGGCCTGTTCCGAATCAACGGCGGATACGCCGCCGGCGCCGACGTATTCCCGTCGAATGCCAGTGAGCTTGTGCCCCCGACGGAGCTTGAGGTGGCCCAGGGTTTTGTCTACGGCGACGCCAACTTGAACGGCTGCGTGGACGGCCTGGACTATAGCTGCTGGAGCCTTAATTACCTCTCGGCCGGGGGTTGGGTTGGTGGCGACTTCAACTTCGACGGCATCACCGACGGGCTGGACTACAACAACTGGTCGTTGCACTACGGCTACGGCTGCCCGTGGGCCGGGGCCGGCATTCCCGAACCCTCCTGCACAGTGGTGTTGATTCTGGCCGTCTGGACCCTCCGGCGGCGCCGGTAGATTCCGCAGTTCCTGTGCGCCGCGCATGCTCCGGAGGACAGGCCGGGTGTGCTGGCGCTGGGCGCACAGGTGCCGCTCCGCAAGCGGCAGAGCAGGCAGGTGCCGGCCTGCCGGCGAACGGCCGAAGTCGCCTGGAATGTTCGTGCTGTGGAAGACAGGCCATGGCGGGAAGCACGGAACGTCGGGGGAAAGGAGCAGGCGATGAAGGCCAGGCGTAGCGGCGGATCCATTGTCGGAACCTGTGTTTCCCTGACGGTGATATGCGGCTTGACGGGCGTGGCGCTGCCGCTGCCGCCGCCCGGCGACGCCAACGAGGACGGCATCGTCAGCGGGGCCGACTTCACCGTCTTCCTCGATAACTACGGGGCCACCGGCGTGCCGCGGTGGTCGGACGGCGGCTGCACCGTGGGGAACTTCAACGACGATACCGTCGTGGACCCGGCGGACTACAGCGAGTGGGCCCTCAGGTGCGGCCTCGGCGGAACGCCGGCCACAGTTCCCGGCCCCGGCTTGGCCTGCCGCGTCTCGGATCTTGGCGGCGGGCTGTACGGCTTCAGGCTCAGCGTATGCGACGGCTACGGCGGGGCGGGCTCGTTCTTTGCCAACGTGACGTTCCAGGGCGCCTGGGCCGAGCAAAGCCAAAACCCCGGCACCATCCAACAGCTACAGGTGTCTTTTCCCGTCCCGCCGAACGTGGACTACGAAGCCGACGCGGACCTGTGGGACTATCATGATCCGAATTACCACAAGGAGCGGGATTCGTATTTCCTGAACCCGTTCCACGGCCCCGTCATGTGGTTCGACGAAGCCGCCAACTACTACTCCGCCTCGATAAGCACGGAGTGCGCGACCTACCACACGGCGGCTCCGCTGGCCTACATCTGCTGCACCGGGGACGTCGTCTACGACGGCATCATCAGCCACCTCGGGCAGGAGTATTCCCTTTCCGGAATGGCCCAAATCCCTCCCCCCGGGCCCTCAGGTTTCGAGCGTCGACACGACCTCATGGGGAAGCGGAGCAACGGTCCCCGACCGCAGCTTCAATGAGACCCGGGCCGTGGACGCCACGGTGCTGGGCCCGGAACGACTGCTGGTGACCTCGATGACCCTGAAGGAACTCAACATCTCCACGGCCTCCGGCACGGTGGGGCGCGGATCTACGACAGCAGCACGGCCGCCCTGGTGGCCTCGGCCGACGTGACCGTGTCGTCAGGGGCCGACCAGACCGTCACCATTCCCATGGCCGCCGTGCTTCAGCCGGGGCAGGACTACCGGATCGGATTCTTCATCGAGGCCGGCGGCTCCGGCGGCTCCGCCGACCTGGTCAGCGCCGAGGGGTATCCCTACTGGGAGGACCAGGGGCTGTTTCGAATGAATGGCGGGTACAGCATCGGCGCCGACGCCTTCCCCGCGAACGTCAACGCCTACGTGCCGCTGACCGAGCTGGAAGTCGCCCGCGAATGGACCGAGGGCGACGCCAACCTGGACGGCTGCGTGGACGGGTTGGACTACAACAACTGGTCGCTGCACTACCTTGGCTCCGGCGGCTGGCGAGGGGGCGACTTCAACTTCGACGGCATCGCCGACGGGATGGACTACAACCTCTGGTCGCTGCATTACGGTCACGGCTGGCGCGAGTCGGCGGCCATCCCCGAGCCGGGCTGCGCGGCGCTGCTGCTGTTGGGCGTGGTGGCCCTCGGCAGGCCGCGGCGCCGAGCACCGCGGGAAGGCCCCGGGGCGCCTCGGAGGGCAGGCCCTCCCTGCTGATCTCGCCGGGCGGGCGTCCCTGAAAGTAGGGCATCCCTCGATCACCTCGCCGGACTCGCCTGGTCTGACCGGACTTCGGCGTTCCCGCTCCCAGACCGCCACGAACCCGCGGAGGATGATCGCTACCGCCCCGCCCGGAGGCGCTTGGCACCGGTCTGCCCCCAGTGATAAGGTGCAACAGGGATTGGACGCAAAGCTCGCGGCTGCCCGGGCCAGCCCGACCCCCAGGCCCGGGGTTAGCGGCCGAAGGATTGGGCAGATTGGGATGCAAAGCCCAAAAAAGCCCAATCACTCCATCCACCAACTGCCGCCTCGAAAAAGACTTACAGGACGCCACGGCCAGCCATTTGGGCGCGTCTGGAGAGCTAATTGGGCTTGAGGGGCCGCACATGTTCGGCCTATGTTGGGTACCACCTCGCCGCGCGGGTGCGGCCCTGGCACGTTGCGCAGCCTTCCTTCCTTAGAACACGCAGGAGGCCCCGAACCTGACCGCGAGTAAGGTGCGGCAGCACTTGGCGCAGCTCGCCCAACTGGCTGCCCTGATCGCGATTGTCTTGAAGATGCTTCAGAAGGAGCTGCTTGTTCGCCTCCCTGTCGAGGCCTCGCTTTCGAGTGTAAACGCCTTTCTGCCGCAGAAAGCCGTAGAATCGGCGCGACAAGATATATCTGGTTCCTCTTCCACGTCCGGTCTTCTCCAGCAACCCTTGGCCGAGCAAAGCGGGCAGCCTTCCCTCCAGCCTCTCCGGCACGTGCGTTTCCCGATGGATCGCGTCCAGGACCACCAGGTCCTCGGTGGCGAAGGATATTGCCTTCTCCTTCGCGACCTGTTCCATGAACCGAAGGAACCTGGGATCCTGGACATCGCCCGAGAGCCTAAGCACAACCTGGAATTCGTCCGAGTCGGCGTAGTCGGGAGTTCGCTTGCCTTCGCGAATGCACTGGCCGAACATCATGTCGGCGCCCTGTCCCGAGCGCTCTACCAGCCCGCACTTGGCAAATGCTTCCGCCAGGCGGCGATTCCGCCACGACTGCTTCCATAGGATGTTCTCCGCCGTGACCCCCTCCGGGAACCCGCCGGGACTCACGATTTCCAGGCTGGCGGGCAACTGCCGGATGAAGACAGATTCGTGCCTGAGATAATCACGATGGGTGACCGCGTTCAGGACGGCCTCGCGAACGACCGCTTCATTGAAGGCAGGGATGTCCCATACGAAAAGACCTTCCTGGAAATGCTGGACGTCGTTTCGCGCGTTGATGCCTGCCCACAGATCATCGCGATACAGAAGGAAGCCTTCCCTGTATTCCCTGCGCTGAGAATAACGAACAGAGGGCTCGGCCGCGCGGTACTCGAAGACCACCTCGGCGTCGGGCAGATGTCGGCCCAACGCCCGGGCAGTGCCGAGCAAAACGAGGGCCGCGTAGGTGATGCCTCCCGGCGCGAGCAGTTCGGCGTCCGTCAGTAGCTGCTGGGCGGACAGCGATTCGAGCTGGGTATTGCCCGACTTCCGACGCCACATTGCTCGGAAGTTGTCGATGGCTTCCGGGTCGAGGTCCGTGAGGTCAGCGTCACGGCAGGTCTCCGCGGAGAAATCCAGTTGCGTCTCGTCGAAGATTCTTTTCAGCATGTCCGGGGTCATTGAGACGAGCTGGTCCCCTCTTCGCATCCAGTACGCCCCCTCAAAGGCCACCGGCTTGCCAGGCAGGTGAGCCGGCACGTGAAAAACCAGAACGCGACCGCCAGGATCGCTGATTTCCTCGGCGTCTATCCGGAATTGGAGCCCTGCAATCAGTCCGGCCTTGGTTCTTTCGAGGCTCTGAAACGCTTGTGTCCCGACCACGCGCCGGGGTAGGCGGTCGGTTACGCCCAGTATGATCTTGCCCCCGCCTTCGTTTGCCAGGGCAGAGCAATACCTTGCCAGTTTCCTGGAGTCGAAATTGTGGCTGGCCTTCTTGAACTCCAGATGCTCGTCCTCCGGTCCTCCCATCCAGCTGCGGAGTTGGTCTGGTGAAGTGGCCATCTTTTCCCCTAGTCCTCCTATCGCTCCCTCAGGAGCCTTTTTGCCGCGTTCTCCCCGCCGTTGATGAGGTGCAGCAGGGGGGCGGGGCGGTCGGTGCCGGCGATGAAGGGCGGACGCTGCGACCAGGGCGTCACCGAAAGCACGTTGGCCAGGTCCATCCAGTATTGCAGCCGGGCGGGTGCCAGGTTCCAGGTCATGTGCAGATGGTTGGCCGGGGCGTACTGCTTGTACTCGGCCATGGTGGCATACTTCGGCACCACCCAGGTGTGGGGCCAGTTCCAGCTGGAGGCGTGGGCGACGGCGTCGGCGAGCCCGGGCGGCAGGTCCACGGTGCAGGCCTGGTCCCAGACCATGCTGAACATGCCGTTCAGGCCGCTGTAGGCCAGCCGGCCGGCCAGGCCCTCGATCCCGCCGGGGGTGGTGAAGCTCACGGAGTTTCCCCCGCCGGGGAAGTAGCCGGGGTCGGCGATGGGCATGGTCACGCGGCTCATGAGTTCGGCGATTCTTTCGCCGGGCTTGCCGGCCCAGTTGAAGCTGGCCGAGCCGGAGTTGTCGCCGTCCACGAAGCCGCGGGTCGCCCACGGCTCCTTGCCCGTGAACTTGACCTTCAGTCTCCTGGCCAGGGCCTGGATCTCCCACGGCTCCCAGACCTTGCGGAAGTCCATGAAGAGCGGCGGATGGCCGCCCGAAAGCCAGGTCATGAACAGCATCGTCAGCAGGCCCTGGACGTCGGCCTCGGTGGCATACGGCAGCGGCGGCTTGCGGCCGTTGTGGTCGAAGCTGGAGTTGAAGAGGCTTTCCATGGCGTCGGCCACGGGCAGCGGCCGGCCGCGGAGGTCGGAGCCCCACTCCAACTGGCTCATGAAGCCGCCGCCGACGGCGTTCAGTTCGGCCATGAGGTCGCGCAGGATCAGGTACAT
>LJUF01000007.1 GCA_001303665.1 Phycisphaerae bacterium SM23_33
AACCTTACCACGGGCTCGCGCCCGTGGCTGTTTTCAACCACGCGGCGGGCCGGTTGGGCCGCCTCGACGGGACGTGCCGCCCCCAGGGGGCAAGCACGCGCGATCATCCGGCAATAGCCGCGGGCGCCAGCCCGTGGGGAGAGGGCCCACCCCCCGTCCCGGAACCTTACCACGGGCTCGCGCCCGTGGCTGTTTTCAACCACGCGGCGGGCCGGTTGGCCCGTCCCGACGGGACGTGCCGCCCCCAGGGGACGTGCCGCCCTACCGTTGGGAAACAGCGAGGAAAGGCAAGCCGGGCGGGGCGCCGGCGTGGCGGCGGGGCGCGGGCGTGGCGGCGGGGGTTGGCGATCACTCCCTACGGCTGTAGCTTCTTCAGTTCGCGCTTGGCCCAGGCGGCGACCCGGGGGTCGGGATCCCGCGTCAGGCGTTGATAGGCGGCCCGGCGTGCGGGGGCGTCTTCGAAGTCATCCGGGCAGTGGACCAGAGGCAACACCTGCTTCTTCGTGCCCTTCCGGGCCTTGGCCATGGCCTCGGCCAAGGCCTTGTGGGCGGCGGCCTGCATCTGCCGGCCGTCGAAGGAGGCGGCCGGCCGGAAGGATACCTGGATTTGTAGTGGCAGCGAGGCGACGAAGTACCCATTCTCCCGTCGGACGAGTGCCGGGCCGCTGAAGCTGAGGCGGCCGTCGGGGCCGGACTGCCTGGCGGCGGTCAGGTCGTCCAGGCAGTCCTGGCACAACTGCTGGGCGGTGGGGGGCAGCCCGAAGAGCCAGCGGGAGGTGGAAAAGGTGACCCCCCCCATCGGGCAGCCCTTGTTGCGGCAGTGGGCGCCGTCGCCGTGGGAGGTGTTCTTGCACAGGCCGAGGATGTGGCCGGCCTCGTGCTGAGCCATCCGGGCGCCGGCCCGCTTGTGCAGCAAGGGCTCCCAGGCCACATCGATGTAGATGGCGCAGGGATACTGCGTCGAGACGTGCACGCGGTGAGGCTTTGGCAGGCGCATCCGTTTGGAGTCGAAGATCAGCACGTAGAGATAGGCCGCCTGAGGAGCGCTGCCGCCGCCGGGCGGGCCGGACATGTGCATCAGGGCCAGCCCGTGAGGGTGCGTCCGCTCGGCCTGGGTGAGGGGGATGGGCTTGTCCCGCAGGAAGCGGATGCCGTCGGGCTTGTGGCAGTGCCTGCGGAGGAAGTCCTTGAGTGCGGCGAGGGCGTCTTCATCGGGCTGGACGCCTTCGACGGTGTCAATTTCAACGTACAGGCTGGGGTAGGGCTGGGCCAGCAGGTACAGCAGCTCGGGCCTCTGCCAGTCCGGCAGGCCGGGGCCGCCGCCCGCCGGCGCCCCGCAGCCGCCCAGGACCAACGCGGCAAACCACAGGCCGATCAAAGAAAGGGCTCGCCGCCTGGGGGGTCTTCGCCCGACCTGGGCATCTCCGGCCACTTGCTTTTCCCCTGGACCTGCTTGATCCAAGCGTTTCCTTCGCTCCTGTCCCAAACCATGCTGTGCCGGGTTCGCAGGTCAGTGCCGCAGAGGCAGGAACGTCTGCTCCCCCGGCCAGCCGTCGCGGGCCGCGGAAACGCGGTCACCGTCCCCGAGAACAGACTATTCGTATTCCTCCTCGTTGACAGTGGCGGCCGGCTGGGTGGTGGTGTCTGCCACCGGCAGCCCGGTGGTCGGCTGGGAGCTTGTGCCCTTGGGGGCCGGCGGCGTGGGGCTGGTCTGCGGCGCCGGCTGAGTGGTGGGCGCAGGCTCGGGCGTGGGGGTGGGCTCCAGCGTGGGGGGCTCGATCATCTCGCGGATGGGGATGATCGGCTCGAGCCGGACAGGAGGGGGAGCGGCTTCGCGGAGGACCACAACCTGCTCGGCCTCGACCACGTACATGCGCAGGCGCTCATCGTACTTGGGGGTTCCGATGACGCCGACGTAAGCCCCGACGCACTTGTCCAGGTCGACCACGCCGGTGGTGCACTGGACGTAGGCGCCGATGCCGCGGCGGTCGGGCTCGGTGACGATATAGCGTTTGGGGCCGGTGCTGCCGCCCGTGAAGAGCTGGCTGGGGCGCAGCAGGCCCTCGGCGGCGTAGGAGCGGCGGCGGGTGGCCGGCAACTCCACTCGGACGGTGGCGGCGGCCAGTTGGGCCTGTTGGGCCCTGACCTTGGCTACCAGGTCGGCGACGGCCTGGCGGTCCTTCTCCAGTTCGAGCTCCTTGTTGAGGTCGTCGATTCTGGCCTGAAGGAAAGGCGCCAGGGGGCTGTCGCCGGCGACCTTGATGGCCTGAAACTGGGCCAGGAGAGACTTCACGTCGCGCTCCTCCCGGGGCTTTTCGAATTCTTTCTGGAGGTCGGCCTCGGCGGCCTTGAAGGCGGCGAGGGCCTTGGCGAACTCGTCGTCGACGGGCGGCTTGACGGGGGCCTGGTCGGTGGTCGGCTGGGTGGCGACAAGCTGGGTGGTGGGCTCGGTGGCAGCGACTTGAGTGGTCGGGGCCGCTTCCGGCGGGCCGATGCCCTCGGCCCGGACGAACTGTGAGCTGATCCACAGGACGACGCCTTCGGGGGGAACGATCTTGTAGTAGCCGTCGCCCTCGCCGAGGATGGCCACCTTGTCCGGCTTGCTCAGCCGGGTCTGGATGACGTCGTTCCGCCCGGGCATGAGGTCGCTGCCGGCGCGGACCAGCACGTTGGTGCCGGTGACCGTGCCGATCTTGCCGTCGTCGGAGCTGACGAAGCTCTTGGAGATGAGACTGTAGCATTGCGGCGGCGGAACGATCTTCAGCCAGCCGAACTCCTCGCCCTGGACCTGCACCGTGGCCGGGGCGGACAGCTTCGTGCAGGGGTAGCCGTCAACCGGGGCGCTGCGAACGTACACGTTGCTGCCGGTGACGATGCCGACGTATTCCCCGGCGGCTGGGCGCGTCGTCTGGGCCGAGGCCGTCCCCAGGGCCAACGCCGCCAACGCCATGACCAGCATCCTGCAAGACATGACTTGCTCCTTTTCTCCAGGTTGTCGCCCTTGGCTGCGGGGTAGAACCTAGCACGGCCCAGAAGCGGTGTCAACAATACACAGGTTACAAGCGCGGCCCGGGGGCGGGGCGGCTTGGAGGTTGCCGCGCGGGCGGGCGAGGCGATATAGTTACATCCGTGGGTGAGGAATTCCACAACGCCGATCGGAAGCGGAACATTCACGCCCCCTGGCGAATCGAATACATCCGCAACCTGCCGGAGGAGGAGGGCTGCTTCCTGTGCCGGGCCCGCGACCAGGTGGGGCGGGAACAGGAAAACCTGCTGCTGTGGCGAACCGGCAACTGCCTGGTGGTGATGAACAAGTTTCCGTATACGGCCGGCCACCTGCTGGTGGCCCCGGCGGAGCATGTGGCGGGGCTGGGCGAACTGGACGGAGAGGTGATGCGGGAGATGATGGAGCTGACCCGCGACTGCACGGAGCTGCTGCGGCAAGCCATGCGGGCTGAGGGGTTTAACGTCGGCATCAACATCGGGCGGTGCGCCGGGGCGGGGCTGCCCGAACACCTGCACCTGCACGTGGTGCCGCGATGGCAGGCGGACACGAACTTCATGGCGGTGCTGGGGGACGTCCGCATGATCCCGCAGTCGCTGCGAGAGCTGCGGGGGGAGCTGCTGGCGGAGGGCGAAAGCCTGAAGCTTCCGCAAGTGGTTTATGGGAAATGAGATACGAGAGGAATTCACCGCCTATCAGGAGGGGTGGCTGGGACCCTGGGCGCTGCGCGTAGCCGACAGCGGGGGGCGGGCGCACGGCGGAGATGAGCATCCCTATCGGACCTGCTACCAGCGCGACCGGGACCGCGTTATTCACTGCTCGGCCTTTCGGCGCCTGGACTACAAGACGCAGGTGTTCGTGCCGCACGAGCAGGACCATTACCGCACCCGTCTGACGCACACCCTGGAGGTGGCGCAGGTGGCCCGGACGCTGGGGCGGGCGCTGCGGGCCAACGAGGACGTGGCCGAGGCCGTCGCCCTCGCCCACGACCTGGGACACCCGCCCTTCGGCCATGCCGGGGAACGCTCGCTGGAGGAATTGATGGCCGACCACGGGCACTTCGAGCACAACCGCCAGACGCTGCGGGTGGTGGATTACCTGGAACATCCTTACCCGGAGTTCCGCGGACTGAATCTCACTCAGGCCGTCCGCCGCTGCCTGGCCAAGCACGAAACGCGGTACGACGCCCCGGCTGCCGGGGAGTTTGACGACGGTCTGCTGCCGCCGCTGGAGGGGCAGTTGGTGGACCTGGCCGACGAGATCGCCTATACGTCCGCCGACCTGTACGATGCCCTGGGGGCGGGCTGGATAGCCCCCGGGCAAATGGAGGACCTGGCGTTGTGGCGGATGGCATGGGAAAGGGCGCCCTCGGCCGGGGCTGCCGCCGCCACTCACCGGCGGATCCAGGCCTGCCGAAACGTGCTGGACATCCTGGCCGAGGACGCCGTGGCGGCCACGGCCCGGCGGCTGGAGCAACTGGACCCGGCCGGGCCGGCCGACGTGCAGTCGGCCCGGCATCGGTGCGCCGCCTTCAGCGACGAGCTGGGCGGTCCCGTGCGGCAGATGCAGGAATTCCTGCTGGCCAACGTGTACCAGCACGCCGAAGCCCGGCGGCAGCATGGCCAGGCCCGGCAGATCATCCGCGGCCTTTTCCAGGCCTACCTGGGGTCAGCTTCGCTGCTGCCGGCCCGCTACCAGGAGCGCGTTGGCAGCGAGGATCCCCACCGCGTGGTCTGCGACTACATCGCCGGCATGACCGACCGCTTCTGCCGTCAGCAGCACCGGCGGATCGTGAAGCTGCGGTCTTGAGGCAAGCTTGTGCGGCCGGTGCCGTGAAAGTCTGCCTATCGGCTGACGCGGCCAGTGGGCAAGACGGCGGCGGTGCGTTTCGCAACGAGCCGCCGGGCGGGATTCCGAGCCCCTGGGTTGGGCTATTCGGACGTTTCCTCTTCGCCTTCTTCCTCGGCGGGCTTTTCTTCCGCCGGCGGCTGCTCTTCGGGCTGCTCCTCAGCGGGCGGGGCGGCCGCCTCTTCCGCTTCGGCCTCTTCGACGTACACGTCGTCCAGGTCCGTGGCGTCCACTTTCTGCCGCAGCAGGTAGTAGATGTTGGTGGCGGCGGAGAAGAAGAACGTCACCAGGAAGGCCAGCACCACGGCGGAAACCACGTACACCCAGAAGGCCAGGACCACCGAGGCGGCTTTCTCGGAGGCGTTTTTCATCGCCTCGAACTGCATCGGCCCATGGAAGCACTCGAATGTCGGCCGGGCCCACATCACGTCCAGTTTTCCAGCGCCCTCCGCATACTGGGGTCGGTCGGCCAGCCTCATGGCCCAACCGGCCCAGCAGTGCGTGGCTCCCAGCAGCAGGAACGCGAACAGCCGGACGAACAGGTAACAGATCGTCCCGTACACCCCCGCGACCAGCCAATACAGACCGTAGCGGAAAGGCCTGGCCCAGACATAACTGAACGACCGGCTGATGGAGTCAAAGCTGTCGGAGCCTTCCACGGCGATGGTCGGCCACATCAACGGCCAGCCGGCCACCAGCCCGATCGCCAGGAAGGTGACAACCGCCGCCAACATCAGCGCCAAGCCGAACAGCAGGGCCACAAACCACTCGCCGAAGTAAGGAAGGGCCCCGGCCGCGCCACCCAGCGCCACCAGCAGGCCCAGCAGCACGATGATGGCCAGCGGCAGCAGCGGGGCGCTGACGAAGCTGAGGAACTTCGATAGGCCGAATTTGACCGCGGCCATGATCGAGATCTTTTCCTCGCGGGCGGCGTGCAGGGCGGCAATGCGGCAGATGGCCCCGCCCAGAACCGCCCAGATCGCCAAGGCCACCGGCAGCAGGAACAGCGAGTAGATGGGGTAGCTGGAAACCAGCCACCACAGGCCCCAGGCCGACATCGCCAGCCAGGCCAACAGCCCATAGCCTTCCGGGGCGTCCGTGGAGGCATCGAACTCCGTCTTGCTGGTAACCGTGGCGACCCGGTACGCCGCCGGGATCATGGAGCCCCGTCTCTCGTACAACTTGCCCAGGCCGGTGGCAATGTTCCCCCGGCGGACGGCCCCGACGGCGTTGCCAATGCACCGCGTCTGCCACTCCCCGAAGGCCGAGAAGATCCGGCGACCGCGCACGCCGCGCAAGCCCTCGCAGCGAGCCGCGTAGTTCTGCAGCTCCTGTCGCTGCGCCCTAAGCCGATCCCTATGGGCCTGGGCTTTCTTCGCCTGCCACTCCTCCTTGGGGAGATCCTTGGCTTCCTTCAGAGCGTCCAGTTCGGCCTCCTCGGCCCTCTTGAGCTGCTCCTGGTAGGTCTTCTCATACTGCTCCTCGAGACGCTTGTAATTGCTCCAGAAATCGGCCTTGGCCATCTTCTCCGGGGTGGGGACTGCGGCCGGGTATTCCCTCAGCAGGTTCCGCAGGGAGTTGGCGCGATCCTGTTCGAGCCACTCTTGTTTGCGCAGCTTGAAGGCCGCGCGGCTCTCGGCCGTCCAGTACGCCCAGGGCTCGTCCTTCTGCACCCAGTTCGAGTCGGAGACACCCGTCCAGACCACGTCCAGCGCCCGCCCCCAGGCGTAGGTCAGGAAAATGGCAAGGAAAGCCAGCACGATCTTGCTGGGGTGGATGGCCATCTTGAAGCTTTTGAAGACGTGCGTGAAACTGAAGACCTCATTCCAGCTTACGCTCCGCACGACGTGCTGTTCGTTGGCCATGACAGGTCCTTTCGACTGTTTTCAGCAGGTGCACTCGTCCGAACAGTTTAGGCGCTTCCCCCCGCCTGCTGTGACCGGCGGGGCCGACATGGGTGGTAGCTGGCCGAAATTATATCCACTGCCGGTCCCCTTTCAACCAATTTTCGGCAAGCGCCCGAAGGAGCGGAGAGATTCGCACACTTCGCCTGCCGTCATCGCAGCCGGGGGCAGAACGCAGAATGCGGCGGCAGAACGTCCAAAGGCCACGAGAAGTCGACCTTGGGAAGCAGCGGCATTCCAACTGTCAAATCGCCACCCGGCGGGGCCAGCGGGTGCAGCTTCTGGCAGACATGGCGGCTGTCGCAGAGCCAAGGTGTTTTCCTAAGCGGACGATGCAAATGGACTTATTTATCGCGGCACAGCAGTTGCTCCGCCCGGATTGGCGCGGCAAGGTGCGTCCGTGCCCTGGGACCGGCGGCCTGACGCGACCTTCGCCGCTGGGCCGCCGCAGCCCCCCGGCCGAGCGGACTCCGACGGCCGCACAAGACGGACGCCCGAAGACGGGTCGCGGGCACGCCCTGAGAGTGATCGCGGGGCTACGCCCAGGGACGTCTCTGGCGTTGGTTGTTGGCAGAAAGCCCCTTTTCGCAGCGAAAGGAGAACCCATCGATGGCGGTCAAGCAGTTGGCCTTCGACAGCGACGCCCGAGCGGCCCTGCTGAAGGGCGTGAGCAAGGTGAACGACGCGGTCAAGAGCACCCTTGGGCCCCGCGGCCGGACCGCTATCCTGGACAAGGGATGGGGTGCCCCCACGGTGACCAAGGACGGCGTGACCGTGGCCGAGGAAATCGAGCTGACCGAGAAGGTCGAGAACATGGGGGCCAAGCTGGTCAAGGAAGCCGCCTCCAAGACCTCCGACGCGGCCGGCGACGGCACCACCACCGCCACCGTGCTGGCACAGGCCATCTTCTGCGAAGGGCTCCGGAACGTGACGGCCGGGGCGGACGCTATGGGGCTGGCTCGCGGCGTCCGCAAGGCCGCCGAAAGCGTCGACAGGACGCTTGAGAAGATGGCCAAACCCGTGAACGTCGCCGACAAGAAGGACATTATCAACGTGGCGGCCATCTCCGCCAACAACGACGTGTCCGTGGGCAAGATCATGGCCGACGCCTTGCAGAAGGTCGGCAAGGACGGGGTCGTCACCGTCGAGGAAGGCAGGGGAATGGAGACCACCGTGGACGTGGTCGAGGGCATGCAATTCGACCGCGGTTACCTCAGCCCCCACTTCGTCACCGACGCCGAGTCGATGGTGTGCGAGCTGGAAAAGCCGCTGGTGCTTATCCACGAAGAGAAGATCTCCAACGTGGGCAAGCTGGTGCCGCTGCTGGAGAAGGTCTCACAGGCGAAAAAGCCGCTGCTGATCATCGCCGAGGACGTCGAGGGCGAGGCGCTGGCCACGCTGGTGGTCAACAAGCTCCGCGGCATCGTCTCGTGTTGCGCGGTCAAGGCCCCCGGCTACGGCGACCGGCGAAAGGCCATGATGACCGACGTCGGCATCCTCACCGGCGGGAAGGTCTTCACCAAAGACCTGGGGATTGACCTGGAAAGCATTTCACTGAGCGACCTGGGCCGGGCCAAGAAGGTCAGGATCGACAACGACAACACCACCATCATCGAGGGCGCTGGCAAGACCTCCGAGATTCAAGGCCGAATCAGGCAGATCCGCGACGAGATCGAGACCACCACGTCCGACTATGACCGGGAGAAGCTCCAGGAGCGGCTGGCGAAGCTGGCTGGCGGCGTGGCTCAGATCAACGTCGGGGCGGCCACCGAGTCGGAGATGAAGGAAAAGAAGGCCCGCATCGAGGACGCCCTGCATGCCACGCGGGCGGCCCTTGAGGAGGGCGTCCTGCCCGGCGGCGGCGTGGCCCTGGTCCGCACCAAGGCCGCCCTGAAGAACCTGAAGCTCACCGGGGACGAGGCCACCGGTGCGGCCATCGTGGCCCGGGCCCTGGAAGAGCCGCTGCGGCAGATTGTCGCCAACGCCGGCGTCGAGCCCTCGGTGGTCCTGAAGAAGGTCCAGGAGGGCAAGGAGGATTTCGGCTTCAACGCCGAGACCCTCCGGTACGAGAACCTGATGGCTACGGGGATCATCGACCCGGCGAAGGTGACGCGCTCGGCCCTGGCCAACGCCGTCAGCGTGGCCACCCTGCTGCTGACCTGCGACTGTGTCGTCACCGAGAAACCCAAGGAAGAAGAGGAAGGCCCGCCCGGCGGCCCGGGCGGCATGATGTAACGGCCTGTTGACGATGGCAGATTGAGCGAGGAGCGATCCAGAGATGGCAGTCAAACCGTTGGACGATCGGGTACTCATCAGGCAAAGTGAGGCCGAGCAGACCACCTCCGGCGGCATCGTGCTGCCCGACACGGCCAAGGAAAAGCCGCAGCGAGGCAGGGTCGTGGCCGTCGGGGAGGGCAAGCTCCTGGAAACCGGCAAACGCGGCAAGATGAGCCTGAAGAAGGGCGACGAGGTTTACTACGGGAAGTTCGCCGGCACGGAAGTGAAGATCGATGGGGAAGACTACGTCATTCTCCGCGAGTCCGACGTGCTGGCGGTGATCCAGAAGTAGTTCATCGGTCCGTCCGTGATGGCCCCGGGAGCGGCTCGGCCGCCGCGTGGCCGAGGGGTCGGCCGATGAGGCCGGCAGCTCGTCCCGGCGAGCCGCCGCCTTGACCGTGTACGCATCAAGCAATGAATAAAAGGAGTCAAGATCGATGGCTGCGAAGCAATTGATGTACGACGCCAACGCCCGTGCGGCGATGCTGGAAGGGGCCTCGTCGCTGTCCGCGGCGGTCAAGGTGACGCTGGGGCCGACCGGAAGAAACGTGCTGCTGCAGAAATCCTTCGGGGGCCCAAAGGTCACCAAGGACGGCGTCACCGTCAGCAAGGAGATCGAACTGACCAACCCCTTCGCCAACATGGGGGCCAAGCTGCTTAACCAGGTGGCCTCCAAGACCTCCGACGTCGCCGGCGACGGCACCACCACGGCCGTGGTGCTGGCCGAGGCGATGATGCGCGAGGGGCTCAAGACCGTCGCGGCGGGCGCCAATCCCTTGGCCCTGAAGCGCGGCATTGACGCGGCCGTGGCCGCCGCGGTCAAGAGCATCGAGCAGCAGTCCCGGAAGGTCAAGGGCAGCGACGACCTCCGCAAGGTGGCCACGGTGTCGGCCAACTGGGACGCCAAGATCGGCGAGATGATCGCCCAGGCCATCGAAAAGGTCGGCCCCGACGGCGTGATCACCATCGAAGAGGGCAAGAGCCTCGAGACGGAACTGGAGTTCGTCGAGGGCATGCAGTTCGACAAGGGTTACATTTCCGCCTACTTCATCACCAACCCCGGCACCCTCGAATGCGTTCTGGAAGATCCTGCGATCCTCATCCACGAGAAGAAGATCTCCTCCGTGCGGGACATGCTGCCGCTGCTGGAGAAGGTCGCACGGGCGGGTAAGCCGCTGCTGCTGATTGCCGAAGACGTTGAGGGCGAGGCTCTGGCGGCGCTGGTGATCAACCGGTTGCGGGGCATCTTGAGCGTTTGCGCGGTGAAGGCGCCGGCCTTCGGGGACCGGCGCAAGGCGATCCTGGCCGACATCGCCACCCTCACCGGCGGTGAGGTCATCAGCGAGGACCTGGGCATCAAGCTCGAAAACGTCGCTCTGGAGCATGCCGGCAAGGCCCGGCGCGTGGTCGTGGACAAGGACACCACCACCGTCATCGAGGGCGCGGGCAAGAAGAGCGACATAAGCGGACGCATCCAGACCATCCGCAACCAGATCGAGAAGACCACCTCCGACTACGACCGCGAGAAGCTGCAGGAGCGGCTGGCCAAGCTCACCGGGGGGGTCGCGGTGGTCCGCGCCGGGGCCGCCACCGAAACCGAGATGAAGGAGCGCAAGGATCTCATCGAGGACGCCATGCACGCCACCCGCGCTGCCAGCGAAGAGGGCATCGTCGTCGGCGGCGGGGTCGTCTTCCTGCGGGCGATTGAGGCCGTCGAGAAGGCCCGGGACAAAGCCAGCGGCGACGAGAAGACCGGTGTGGACATCGTTGCCCGGGCCCTTCGGTCTCCGACGGTGCAGATCGTCACCAATGCCGGCGGCGACGGGCCCGTGGTCGTCGAGGAGATCCTGGCCCGCGGCGACGACATCGGCTACGACGCGGCCACCGGGCAGTACGTGGACATGATCAAGGCCGGCATCATCGACCCGGCCAAGGTCAGCCGGATCGCCCTGCAAAACGCCGCCTCCATGAGCGCGCTGCTGCTGACCACCAACGTCATGGTTACCGAGTTCGATGAGAAAGACGAGCAGCAGAAAGAAATCGCCGGCGCGGTCCGCTAAGCCGATGGCCTGGGTTGGCTGGCGGACCGAAAAGGCCAGCAGGGGCGTCCCGCCGCAAACGAGGACGCCCTTGACGCTTTCGGGATGACCGATTCCCGATTTGCCGGCGGCTGTTCCTGAGACCCAGCGGAAAGCCGGAGCCGCCGGTCAAAAACCGGCAAGTCGGCATGGCGCAGAAGCGCGATTACTACGAGGTGCTGAACGTCCCGCGCAACGCCGGGAGCGACGAGATCAAGCGCGCCTATCGCCGGCTGGCTCTGAAGTACCACCCCGACAACTACAAGGGCGAGAAGGCCGAGGCCGAGGCCAAGTTCAAGGAACTGGCCGAGGCCTACGACGTGCTCGCCGACCCGGAAAAACGCCAGCTCTACGACCGCCACGGCCACGCCGGGCTGCGCGGCGCGGGCGTGCATGACTTCTCCTCCATGGGCTTCGCCGACATCTTCAGCATGTTCGAGGACATCTTCGGGTTTGGCTTCGGCGGCCGGCGGAGGGTCAGCACCCGCGGATACGACCTGGAAACCGAAGTGGAACTGACCTTGCAGGAAGTGGCCACCGGTGTGGACAAGACCCTGGAGTTCGAGCGGCAGGACTTCTGCAACACCTGCTCCGGCAGCGGCGCCAAGCCCGGCACCAGTCCGCAGCGCTGCCCCACCTGCCGCGGGTACGGGCAGGTGGAGACCTCCGGCGGCGGGTTTTTCCGCATGGTGAGGACCTGCCCGGACTGCCGGGGCAAGGGGACCCTGATCACCTCGCGCTGCCCGGCCTGTCGAGGAACCGGGCGAATGCGAAAGAAGCGCGTCCTGAGCGTGCACCTGCCGCGGGGGGTCGAGGAGGGTCTGGTGGTGCGGGTGCGCGGCGAGGGTGAGCCCGGCGAGGAGGCCGGCCCGCGCGGCGACCTGCGGTGCTACGTCCGCATCCGCCCGCACCCGCTGCTGGCCCGCTCGGGAAACCACCTCATCTGCCAAGTGCCCATCACCTACACGCAGGCGGCCCTGGGCGCCACCATCGAAGTGCCCACGCTGACCGGCAAGGAAAACGTCGTCATTCCCCCCGGCAGCCAGCACGGCCAGGCCCTCACCCTGAAGGGGCGCGGGCTGCCGAACATGCGAACCGGTCGGTCAGGCGACCAGGTCGTGCAGCTGCTCATCGAGGTGCCGCGAAAGTTTTCGAAGAAGCAGGAAGAACTGCTGCGAGAGCTGGCCAAAACCGAGGACATCGAAGTCCTGCCCGCACGGAAGGGCTTTTTCGAAAAGCTCAAGGAGTACCTTGGCTGTCTCTGAGCCACGGCGGAGAACCTGATGCTTTGGCCTGACAGTGAGAACGCAGAGGCCATGAAAAAAAAGAAAGACAAGAACCACAGTGAGGAACCGATCCGGATTCCCGTCGAGTCCGGTGAAGCCCCGGGTGAGGGTCGGCCCCCGCCGCAGGCCCGGGAAGCCCAGGCAGCCGAGGGCCCCATCAGCGAGTCACGCGCCGCCGAGGCCGAGGCCGCTGAAACCGATGCCCCTGGCACCGAAGCCCTCACGGTCGAGCGGAACGACCTGCTTGCGCGGCTGCAGCGGGTATCGGCCGACTTTATCAACTATCAGAAGCGGGTGCAGCGGGATATCACCGAGGCCCGGGACTTCGCCAACGCCGACCTGATCCGGGAGCTTCTGGGCGTTCTCGACGACATGGAGAGGGCCCTGCAGGCTGCCCGAGCCAATCACAGCCAGGACGACCCCCTGTTGGCGGGAATGCAACTGGTGTACGGCAAGGCGCTGGAGGTCCTCGGGCGCTTCGGGCTTCAGCCCATCGAAGCCCAGGGTCGACCCTTCGACCCCACCCGCCACGAGGCCATGATGCAGCAGCCATCCGCCGAGCACCAGTCCCCGACCGTCCTGAGTGAGCTTCAGCGGGGATACGAATTGAAGGGGCGGGTGCTTCGCCCGGCCCGGGTGGTCGTCTCCAGCCCCCCGCAGGAAGGGGAGGCCCGGGGCGACGAGCACGCCTGCGGCGGCACGGCGGAGGATGAGTGATTATGCCGACGTATGAGTATTTGTGCCGGGCGTGCGGGCACCGTTTTGACCAGTTCCAGCCGATCACGGCGCCCGCGCGGCGGAAGTGCCCTCACTGCGGGGCGCTGGCCCTCAGCCGCCTGATCGGGAGCGGGGCGGGCGTGATCTTCAAAGGCAGCGGGTTCTACCAGACCGACTATCGCAGCGACTCGTATCGCAAAGCCGCCCAAGGAGAAAAGTCTGCCGAACCGTCCTCCCCCGCCCAGGGCGGAAAGGATGCCAAACCCGACGGCAGTTCCAAGAGCCCCCAGCCTCCGAAAAAGGAAAGCTCCGAGTGAGTTCGGCCAGCGGCCGGCGGGCGCGGCCGGCGAATGGCCCGAGGAGGTTCGACCTCCGGCAACCGGGCGCGGGAGAAATTCTTCCAACCAGCCGTAACAAAGGCTCCCAAAGGGCGTTTAAGAGACATCGAAAGATTCTGGCGGGCCGACGGCCGCCCGCTGGCTGAACGGGAACTCCCCCGGCGCGCGGGGCAGCGCCGAAGCAGGGGTTGGGGCCCCGTGGAGACACTCCTATGAAGCGTTTGGCAATAGTGTTGGTGATGGCCTCTGCGCTGGGGACGGCCGCCGGCGGGCTGCTGGCCCAGGAAAGCCAGGAGCCGGCGACCAAGAAAAAGCCCGCCCGCGAGAAGAAGGAAAAGCCGCTGCTGGCGGGCGCGCACGCCCAGATGGCCAAGGTCTGCCAGCTGTCCGAGGAGCAGCAAAAGAAGATCGCCGAGCTGGGGGCCCAGCGGAAAAACGCCCTGAATGCCTTTGAGACCGAGAACGCCGACAAGCGCAGTGCGCTCCAGGAGGAACTGAAGAAGGCCAAGGAAAGCAAGGACAAGGATGCCACGAAAAAGGCCAGCACCGAACTGGCCGCCCTGAACGCCAAGCGGGGAGAGATCGTCAAGAAGTCGCAGGCGGACATCATGGCCGTGCTGACCCCCGGGCAAAAGGCCAAGTGGGATGAATACACGGCCATGAACAGCCTCAAGGGGCGGTTCCTGGGGATCGAATTCACCGAGGATCAACTGGCCAAGATCAAGGCCGAGTATGCGAAGCTGGCCGCGGAGGCCGAAACAGGCCCGGAAAAAGGCCGAAGCACACTCCTGGCCAAACTCTATGAGAAGGTCCACAAGGAGATCCTCACCGAAGAGCAGCGGATCGACGTGGCGGTGGGGCAGGTCCTCGGGCCGTTCCGGAAGCTCAAGCTTTCTGAGGATCAAGTGGCCAAGACCAAGGCCGCCTATGTCAAGCACATGACCGGCCTGGACACGAGCAAGCGAGGCGCCCGCGAACAGGCCGTGAAAGCTCTAAGGGAGGAAATCCGCACCGAAATCCTCACCGACGAGCAGCGGCAGTTGTTGGCCGAGCCAAAGCCCAAGGGCGAGCCCAAGGCCGAAGCGAAAGCCGAAGGAGGCAAATAAGACGAATCCCTTTCACTTGGACGTTTCGGCAAGCCTGCCGGCCTAGGCTGACGGGCCGGCGACAGCGTTTTTTCCAGCCGCCGCCGGGCACCGGAATCCTCTTGAAAGTGCCCGTCGTCCTGAGGAACATGGCATGCGGCAAGGCGGCGTAGCTCAGTCGGCAGAGCAAGGGATTCATAAGCCCTGGGTCACTGGTTCGAGTCCAGTCGCCGCCACTGGAGATTTCGCTCAGGCCGGGCTCGGCCTTGTCGCACGTGCGCGTGTCGGGTTTTCGCTTGACAGGCCTTCATCAGCATGGCTATAAGCAAGGCTACTTAACTGACAGCGGGTCCGCGAAGGAGAGTACGATGGCGGATATGACGACTTTGGCGGCCTTCACAGAGTATTTCACTTGGTGGCAGCCGCTGCTGCTGGTGCTGGTGATCGCCCTGATCGTTTTCTGGGTGATGTATCGCCGCAGACAAATGTAGAGCCCTGTGCGTCGGCAGTCGCGGCTTCCGGCCGGCGGCTGGTCTGGGGCGCCCAGGCGCTGACACGTGCACGAGCGATGGCCAAAGACCCCGCCTTGCAACAAGGTCTCGGCAAGCCGCGAGCCCCGGAAAGGTACTTGGTCGCCTCGGCCCGGAGTCTGCCCAGCCGGGCGACGCTAAGCTGTCTGGCATGTGTTCTAGTTCTAGTCGCCTGGACCGAGCCAGGCTGGTTTCGGCTGTCGGGGGGAACAGCCTCTCATAATCCCGATGGAGGCAAAACAGGTGAAGAGGCATCATCTCCAAAACCTCTCTACATTGTTCGGTGTACTCTCCGATGAGACTCGCCTCCGGCTGCTGGTGATACTGCGGCAGCGCGGCGAGGCACATGTCAACGAGCTGTGCAGGATCCTGAGGCTGCCGCAGCCGACCGTCTCGCACCACCTTGGGCTTCTGCGCATCCACGGGCTGGCCCGCAACCGTCGGGACGGGAAGCAGGTTTTTTACTCCGTCGACCCGGCCCGGTACAATCGGGCCGTCGACGCGATTAGAAAACTCCTGGCCCCGTGCTAGCGGCCACGGCGCCGGGCGTCTTACAGGACGCCGCAAGGGTCGTGCCCCGACCCAATATCTTTACAGACCGCCTTTCTTTTCGGACAATGACCGTCGGAGTCTTGGCGGCAAATGTCCGAGAACCCTCCCAAGCCCGTATACGTACTGCATGGCCCGGACGACTATCTGCGCCGGCAATACCGAAGAAAGATCGTGGCCGGGCTGGTCGGGTCGGAGGAGGCACCACTGGCGGTGGCGAACTTCGACTCCTCCGCCGTTTTGACGGAGGTGCTGGACGAGCTGCGAACAGCGCCCCTCCTGGCCTCCCGCCGACTGGTGATCGTCCACGACGCCGACGATTTCGTCACCAGGCACCGTCAGCAACTTGAAGACTACCTGGCCCGCCCCTGCCCGACGGCGTCGCTGATCCTGACGGTCGAATCCTGGCCGCCCAACACCCGGCTGGCCAGACAGGTGCGCGAAATCGGCGAGCTGATGGACTGTTCCAGCCCGGAGGAACGTTCGCTGCCACGATGGATCTCCGGGGCGGCGGAGGATCGGGGCAAGCGGATGAGCCCGCAGGCCGCCGCCCTGCTGGCAGCGTGGGTCGGCCCCGACCTGGCCCGCCTGGACGCTGAGGTCGAGAAGCTCTCCTTGTACACGGGCGGGCGTCAGGAAATCTCGGCCGAGGACGCCGCCGCCTCGGTGGCCGCCACCGCCGGGCCGGTGCCCTTCGCCCTGACCAACGCCCTTGCCGGGGGCGACAGCAAAGCCGCCCTCCACGCCCTGGACTCCCTGCTCACCCGTCGTGGGCAGGAGCTTCGCGTGCTGGGCCTGATTATCTGGCATCTGCGGAGCAGGTTGGAAAGGGATCTGAGCCGGCCGCCCAGCCGTCGCGGCCCCGCCGGCCGGAGATCCCCCGCGAGCGTCCACAAGGCCTTCCGGCACGTCCTCCAAGCCGACCTGGGCCTGAAAACCGGCGCCCAGCCGCTGGCAACCATGCAGTTGCTTGTGACACAGCTATGCCGCCCAACGACCTAGAAGCCGCAACCACCGCGGGGCAGGAGACTCCTGCCGAATGAGGGAATTCATCCGATAACTCGGTGCCTCCCGCGGGGGCCGCACCGCCCAGGCATGCGAATACTGATCATTCAGTTTGTCGCATCAGCCCAGGGACGGCCTGGGCCGCAATTCAGCCACGACCTCGGCGTGGCCGCCGCCATGCTGCGGCAGGAAGGCTTCGACATTGCTCTGGCCGCGCTGAACGGCTACGACGGGGCCCTGCTTCGAGCCGCCGTCAACCAGCACCGACCCACGCACGTCCTGATCGAGGTCCCGCCCACCCGCCTCACCGCCGCCCACCACACCATTGTGGACGTGGCCGAAAAACTGTTTCTGCCGGTGATCATCGTCGGCCGATACGCCACCTGTCAGCCTGAGCAGGCCATCAGCGGCCCGGGTGTAATCGTCCTGGTCCGCGGAGAATACGAGCACGCGCTGCTGCGGCTGTTTGAGTCCCTGCGCGACAACCCGGCTTGGCCGGAGGAAATCCCCGGGGTGTGGTTCAATAGCGAAGAGGGCCTCATTCGAAACGAGCCGTCCCCGCCGGTGCAGGAGCTGGACTCCCTGCCGGACCCCGACCGGGAAATCTTCCATTATGGCCGGGCCGTCGCCCAAACGGGCGAGGCAACCTTCCAGGCCACTCGCGGCTGTGCCAACTGGTGCGCCTTCTGCCTCAACGATTGGTACATCAGCCTGTATCGCGACAAGGGCCAGTACCTCCGGCGGCGCGGCGTCGGGCGCCTGCTGGACGAGGTGGACCATGTCACGGCCCGATATGACGGTGTCCGCACCGTCACATTCTGCGACCATGCATTCGCCACGGACGCGGCCTGGGTGGAGGAGTTCGCCACGGAGTATCCCCGGCGCTGCCGGCTCCCCTGCCGCTGCCACGTGCGCCTCAACGCCCTGGATCAGCGAATCCCGGAGTTGCTGGCCCGAAGCGGCTGCCGGCAGGTGGACGTCGAGATCGGTTCCGGCAGCAGTTTCATCCGGGAGGAAGTGCTGGCCCTGCGCACCACCCGCCAGGAGATCATCACGGGCGTCGACGCCCTGAAACAAGCGGGCCTGAAGGTCCGCGGCTCGGTGTTCGTCGGTGCCCCGTACGAATCGGAGGTCTCCGTCGAGGAGACGCTCGACCTGTTGGCCACCCTCCAGCTCCACCAGGTCCACCCGCGCGTCTTCTACCCGCTGCCCGGAACCAGGGCGGCGGAGATGTGCGCCGAGAACGGCTGGATCAGCGGCCGAGCGGAAGAGAATTTCTACAGCGGCCACAGCGTGCTGGACATGCCTTCCCTGCCGAGCGCACGCATCGACGAAATCTTCCGGCGATACGAGGCGCTTCTGAGGCGCCGCAGCGGCCGGAGCCTCCGGGCCTGGTGGCAGAGCCTCCGGACAATCAGCACCCAGCCGCTGCATCTGTTCAAGCGACCAAGACGGCCCCGCCTGCCTCATGGGCCGGACCGTCCCTGGTCCTGATGGCGTCACCCCCCCAACGACCCCGCATCCACGCCGGTGTACGTCCCGTGTACGCATAGTGCCCGTCTTTTTTCAGTGTGGCGTTGCCCGGGCAGGCCACGGCCGAAGCGCCTCAGGTGTTCCATGGAGAAAGTCGATATTGCCGTTGCGCTTGACCGGGCGGTCGGGGGAAGCTACACTACAGGAAGGCTGACTGACCGGTCAGTCAGCCGGAACGGACCTGAACATCGGCTGCCGGACAGATTCGGAAGGAAAAAGCGATGGCTGAGGAAGCTTCGTCCGGAAAGCGGCAGGCGATACTCAGCGCCGCCGAGAGGGTCTTTGACGCCCACGGCTACGCCGCCGCCACCATGGACGCCGTGGCCCAGCACGCAGGTACCTCCAAAGGCAGCCTGTACAATTACTTCCGCAATAAACGCGACCTGTTCACGCAGCTGTTCGCGGCCATGCTGGCAGGGGACGAGGCGGCCGCCGATCAGCTCGTGAACGAGCCGATTCCGGCCACCGAGAAGCTCCATCGCTTCACGGACAATTGGTTCGACCGGCTGACGCACTTCACCCGCGTCGGCAGGCTGACGCTGGAATTCTGGGCGACGGCCGCACGCGAAGAGGGCCGCGGCGAGCTTTCGGCCGCCTTCGCAAAAATGTACGACCGCGGCCGGCGGCGAATCGAGGCCATCCTGACCGAAGGTATTGAAGCCGGCCAGTTTCGCCCCGACATTGACGTTTCCATAGCCGGCCCGCTGATCCTGAGCGTCTTCAACGGGATCATCGTGCAGTCGATCTTGGACGTCGGGGCGGAGTTTGACGCCAGCTACCTGAACGCATTGAAGCACGGGCTCGTGGCCAGCCTGTCCTCCTGGGCCAGCACCGGCCAGTCCCAGTGAGTCTCGGCAACCGCTAGGAGACGACATGACTGCCAAATCCAGACACTGGCTGAGCGTGGCGATCGTGCTAATGGTCGCCTCCGGCTTGGCTTATGTCTTCCGTGACCGTCTATGGCAGTACTTCCGCCGGACCCAGCGGCCGCCCGAGGCCCCCGCCCCCCTGAAGGTCGCGGTGGCACCCGTCCAGACCCGGACCCTGGCAAGGAAGGTGGCCGTCACCGGCGAGATCCGCCCCATGTCGGTCGTGGACGTGGTGCCGAAGGTCACCGGCCGCCTGGAGCGCCTCCGCCTGCCGGACGGGACGGCCATTGACGAAGGCACCGTCATTCAGCCCGACCCCGAGACCGGAAGGCTGCCGGTCATCGCCATCATCGAGCACGCCGGCCTCCAGGCCGCCTTGCAGCAGGCCGAGGCCGCCGTCAAGGTCGCCACCGCCGCACGCGACTGCGCCAAGGTCATGCTCGCCGATTCCCTGCGCGACAGGCAGCAGGTCCTGGCCCTGTTCGAGAAGGGCGCCGCCACCGAGAATGAGCGCGACAAGGCCGTGACGGCGTACGAGCGCTGCGCCGCCGAACTGCGGCTGGCCGAGGCCCAGGTGGCCCAGGCCGAGGCCGCCGTGCGTCAGGCCCAGGTCACCCTCGCCGAGGCCACCATCGTCGCCCCCATCCCCGGGCTGGTCATCCGAAAGCACCTGGACGAAGGGAACATGGTCGGCCCGGGCACCCCCTTGCTCCGCATCGGCGATACCAAGACCGTCCAGGTCCTGGGCGGCATCAGCGAGCGCTACCTGGCCGAGCTGGTTCCCGGCAAGACGCCGGCCGACATCAGCGTGGACGCCTATCCCGACAAGACCTTCACCGGCCTCCTGCGCCGGGTCCCCGAGGCCGTCGACCCCCAGACCCGCACCGGCGAGGTGGAGGTCCACATCCCCAATCCCGACGGGACCCTCAAGCCGGGAATGTTCGCCCGCGTCAGCCTCACCCTGCAGCAGCGGCTGGACGTCCCCGTCGTCCCCGACGGCGCCCTGCTGCGACAAGGCGGGCAGGCGTACGTGTACGTGGTCAACAACGCCACGGCCCACCGGCGCCCCGTGGTGCTGGGGCTTTCCGAGGGCGACTTTCACGAGGTTCAGGCCGGCCTGAAGCCGGGCGAGCTGGTGGTGGTCCGCGGCCAGCGCCAGCTCCAGGACGGCCAGACCGTCCAGGCCGTCCGGGAGGACGAACCATGATGCTGCCGAGGTTCTCCGTCAGCCGACCCGTCACCGTGATGATGCTGTTCTTCGCCGTGGTCCTGATCGGCGGGGTGTGCCTGACCCAGCTTCCCGTGGACCTGCTGCCGGAGATGGACATCCCCACCATCAGCATCATCACCACCTACGAGGGCGCCGCCAGCGAGGACGTCGAGAGCAAGGTCACCGAGCCGCTGGAGCAGGCCCTCAGCACCGTCCCGGAGCTGAAGCACGTCACCAGCAAGTCCAAGGAGGGGCTGTCGGTCATCACCTTGAGCTTCGAGTGGGGCACCGACCTGGACACCCGCGCCAACGAGGTCCGCGACGCCGCGGGCATGGCCAAGATCCGACTGCCCGACGAGGTGGACGAGCCGCGCGTCTTCAAGTTCGACGTCTCGCGCTTCCCCATCATGGTCTACGGCGTCACCGCCGGCGAAAGCTACCGCGACCTGCAGAAGATCCTGGAGGACCAGGTGGCCAAGCCGCTCACGCGGCTGCCGGGGGTGGGCTCGGCCATGGCCATGGTCCCGCTGCTGCGCGCCATCCGCGACGAGAACGAGGACACCCCCGCCGGCAACATCAAGATGGGGCTGACCGATTACCTGGTCCGGGTCCCCGGGGAGTTTCGCCGGGTCCAGCCCATGTCCCAGATCGTGCTGGCCGTCCGCAACGGCTCGGTCATCCGGCTGGGCGACGTGGCGAGCGTCGAGGACGGCTTCGAGGAGATCTCGCGCCACATCAGCATCAACGGCCGGCCCGGCGGCATCGTCATGGTGCAGAAGCAGTCCCAGGCCAACACCGTGCGGGTGGCCGCCGCCGTGAGAAAACGCATGGCCGAACTGGCCAGCCGGCTGCCGCCCGACGTGAAGATCCTCAACGTCATGGACTCCTCCGAGGACATCCAGCAGGTCATCCACGACCTGTCCACCACCCTGCTGTACGGCGGCCTGCTGGCCATGGCCGTGGTGCTGCTGTTCCTCCGCCGCTGGCGGGCCAGCCTCGTCATCGGCCTGACCATCCCCTTCTCCCTCATCGCCGCCATCGTCGCCATCTACTTCCTCGACTACACCATCAACATGATGAGCCTGTTCGCCATGATCATCGCCGTGGGCATGATCGTCGACAACGCCATCGTCGTCCTGGAGAACATCACCCGGCACCGCGAGCTCGGCCAGCGCCCCAACGAAGGCGCCGTCTTCGGGGCCTCCGAGGTGGCCATGGCCATCACCGCCTCCACCCTCACCACCATCTGCATCTTCTTCCCCATCCTCTTCGTCAAGGGCATCACCAAGATCATCTTCGCCGAGTTCGCCGTGGTCATCTGCGTCGTGCTGTTCGCCTCGCTGGGCTCCGCCATCCTGCTCACCCCCATGCTCAGCGCCCGGCTGCTGGGGGCGGGTGAACCCGCCGCCAGGCAGGGCCGGCTGTTCCGGGCCAGCGAACGCGCCTTCGACGCCCTGGCCGATGCCTACGCCCGCCTCCTGGGCTGGGCCCTGGCACACCGAAAGACCGTCCTGGCCACCGCCGTGGCCGTCTTCCTGGCCAGCCTCGCCCTGCTGCCCCGCCTGGGAAGCGAGTTCATGCCCGAAGAGGACCAGGCCAGGATCAGCGGCACCCTCCACCTGCCCGTCGGCACCCGCGTGGAGGAGACCGCCCGCGTCATGGCCGCCGTCGACCGCATCATCGCCGAAGAGATCCCCCAGGCCGAACGCATCGCCACCTTCACCAGCTGCGGCACCAGCCACGCCGGCATCCGCAGCACCATGGGCGAGGAAGGCTCCCACATCGGCAGCTTCGGCGTCAAGCTCGTCCGCCGCGTCAAACGCCCCCAGAACGTCCAGCAGATCGCCGCCGCCCTCCGCCGCCGGCTCCAGGAGGCCCGCGGCCTGCTCCGCATCGAAAAGTTCTACCTGGACACCGGCGACCCCATGGCCGCCATGATGCTGGGCGGCGAACGCCCGCTGACGGTGAACATCATCGGCGACGACCTGGACGTCACCGACCGCCTGGCCGAGCAGATCAAGGACCTCGCCGAACGCACCCCCGGCACCGTGGACCTGGCCATCTCCCGGGTCAAGGGAAAGCCCGAGCTGTGGGTGAACGTGGACCGGGCCAAGGCGTCCGGCCTGGGGCTGAACGCCTCCACCATCGGCCAGGTGGTGCGGGCCAACTTCCAGGGCAAGCAGGCCAGCAAGTACCGCGTGCACGGCGACGAGTACGACATCGTGGTGCGGCTGGCCCAGGCCGACCGCGCCGACACCAGCGACGTCGGCGCCACCGCCGTGCGGACGGCCGCCGGCGGGCTCATCCGCGTGGACAACGTCGCCAACACCTCCCTGGAGTACGGCCCGCTGGAGATCGAGCGCAAGGACCAGGGCCGCATCGTCAACGTCGGCGGCAACGTCCTCGGCCGCTCCCTCGGCGAGGTCGCCGGCGACATCGAGGCCCAGATCGCCAAACTGGATATCCCCCCCGACGTGGAGATCAAGACGGGCGGCCAGACCGTGGAGATGCGCGAGTCGTTCTTCTGGCTGACCCTGGCCCTGGGCGTGGGCGTGGTGCTGGTGTACATGGTGATGGCCTCCCAGTTTGAGTCGCTGCTGCACCCCTTCGTGGTCATGTTCTCCGTGCCCTTCGCCTTCACCGGCGTGTTCGTCACCCTGTTCCTCACCGGCCACCACCTCAGCATCGTCGTCTTCCTGGGCCTGCTCATGCTCATCGGCGTGGTCGTCAACAACGCCATCGTCCTGGTCGACTACATCAACATCCTCCGCGCCCGCGGCCTGCCCATGCTCCAGGCCGTCCAGCAGGCCGGCCGCACACGACTCCGACCCGTCCTCATGACCGCCCTGACCACCATCGCCGCCCTGACCCCCATGGCCTTCGGCCGCGGCCAGGGGGCCGAGGTCTGGAACCCCCTGGGGCTGACCGTCCTGGGAGGGCTGGCCGTGTCCACCCTCGTCACCCTGGTGCTGGTCCCCACCATGTACGGCATCCTGGAAACCAGACTCGCCAAAGCCAGGCGAAAGGGACAGACCCCATGAAACTCCTGCTGATCGCCTACAACGAAGCCATTGACGAGGAGGTCATGGAGCTGCTGGAGGCCGCCGGGGCCCAGGGCTACACCAAGTGGACCCGGGTGCTCGGCAAGGGCGCCGCCAGCGGCCCGCACCTGCTCAGCCACGTCTGGCCTCAGGGAAACCACCTGCTCATGGTCGCCGCGGAGGACCAGGCCGCCAACGCCCTGCTGGAGTCGGTGCGAAACTACAGGCAATCCGTCCGCAAGGAGGGCCTCAAGGCCTTCCTGCTCCCGCTGGAGCAGGTCACCTAGCCCGGAGGCGGCCACCGGCCAGCAGGGACCGGCCACCCGGCGCCGGGCAGGCCGGCCCCGGGGAGGCATGAGGCCCGTCTTCCTGCGGCCCGCCCCCAAAGGCCGGACGCCCCAGCCTTCAAGACGGTTCCGCCGATAAGCGCCAGCGGCGCCGACCCCGGCCGCTTCGATGTGCCGGGCATCGACGGGCCCGTCTTCACCCCGACCGACAGCCTGGAGACTTTTACCAACGGCATCGCCCTCGTGGGCGTGACGCCGACGCCTGCCCGGTGAAGGGGAACGTCGTCTCGGCGTCCGGCGACGACCTTGCGGGCGGGCGGGATCGCGGCTATGCTGCGGGGCCGCACAAGGACACGCTTCGGGCATTGCCCCGGACAAGGGGAGCACTATGCGGATACCGCAACACTGGGCCAACGAATCGTTCACCGGTCAGGATCGCGACGGCAAGGAGCAGACGTTCCGGGCGTGGGGCTGGTCCTTCGAGAGCCTTCGGGCCGCCCGGGACGACGCCCTGGCGCGGGCCAGGCGCATCTTCGACTGCCTCGTCTCCGGTCGGCGGCCCGAGAGCTACGAGTACCTCCGCCAGCCCCTGCGCGAGGAGATCGTCCAGTCGGTGCAGGTCGGCGAGAAGGCGGTGGGCGTCGTCACCCGGAACCGCTACGGGGCGCTGGTGCTGAACTCCTCCTCGGTGCTCTTCGCCGACGTGGACTTCCCGCCGGCCAGGTCAAGGGGCCTGCTGGACTCGCTGCGGCTGGCGCTGTCGTCAGCCCGTCGGGCCCAGAGGGCCCAGGAGCTCCGCGACGCCACGCTGGACGGCGTGCGGGCCTGGGTGCGGGCCCACCCGCGCTCCTGCCGCGTGTATCGCACCCTCGCCGGGCTGCGGGTGCTGTTCACCGACCGGCTGTACGATCCCGTCTCGGCGGAGACCAGGGCGATCCTGGCCGAACTGGAGTCCGACGCGTTGTACCGCCGGCTGACGGAGCAGCAGCAGTGCTTCCGCGCCCGGCTGACGCCCAAGCCCTGGCGCTGCGGCTGCAAGACCCCGCCCAACCGCTACCCCTGGCCCACCCCGCAGGCCGAGCAGGCCTACCGCCAATGGGAGCGGCAGTACGCCGAGAAGACCCGCTCCCACAAGACCTGCGAGCTGATCGAGGCCATCGGCGTCCCCTCGCCCGCCGAGGAGATCCAGGCGATCATCCGCCTCCACGACGGCATGGCCTGCGATCGGCCGGGCACGATGCTGGCGTGAAGCCCGTGCGGCGCAGCCACCGGGCAGCCGGGTCATTCGCCCCCGAAGCACACGACCTGGCCGTCGCGCGTAGCCACCAGCAGCCGCCCGCCGGCGTGGTCGCCTTGCGAGACGAGTTCACCGCTGGCACCAGCCCGATCCATGCGCCTCTCGGCGGCCTGGGCGATCACCCGCCCAGCCCTTCCCATATGCGCGGGCTGTGGCCGGAGGCCGACGCCGACGAGGACAAGCCCATCACGCTGGCTGACCCGCCGCCGGCGGGGGAGGTCAACTTCTTCGCCAAGATGAACGGCACGGGCTCCTGGACCGACCTGATCCCTGCGGGTACCTGGCTGCGGGCCTTGCACCTCAACAAGCTCCGCTGGTCCTGTGAGACGCTCCGCCGCGGGCGCCGCGGCCAAGTCGCCGACGCTCCAAAGCTATGGCGACGGAGCGGCCATCGTCAAGAAGCCCGGGGCGGCCTGCATCGAGAAGGTCCGCGAGGAGGGCCACTTCGCGGCGCTGTGGATTGGGACGTAAGGCGGTTTCTAATACGGCCTGGAATTCTGACAAAGCGGTGAACCTTCTTCGATCAGGCCGGACTATTAGGATGGCATGACGCTGGACTCGATACAACAGCTCCGGCTGTCCCTGGCGGTTCTCCGTGCCCAGTTGGGTGACCAGGCAGGTTTCGATGAGCTCTGGGAGATGTACAACCTCAGGCTATCGTGTTTCGTGCGGTTGATCACGAATCCAACAGTTGAAGTGGACGACGTCCTTCAAGATGTGTGGCTGGTCGTGTGCCAGAGGATCGGCACCCTTAGGTCCCCCGCGGCCTTCCCTGCATGGCTATACAGTGTGGCCAGGCACCGGGCTTACAGAACTCACAGTCGGAGAGTACGAGACGAGAAGCTAATGCAGAAGCTGAACCAGGGAACGCTTCAGTCTCCAGACAGCGTTACACAGGAGCACATGTTGCTGGAAGACGTGGCACTGATGCGCAAATGCCTTGACCAGATACCACCGCAACATCGCGAGGTACTGCTTCTTCGGTTTCTCGAGGACATGTCTTACCAGGAGATAGCTGACGTTATCCGCTGTTCACTGGGCACTGTCAGGTCCCGGATTCACTATGCCAAAGCAGCTCTGTTGAAGGCAATGGAAAGGAAGCGCTATGAGCACCAATGAAGAGACCCCTAAACACAATGTCAAGGCATCGGACTTGTTGCCTGAGGACATGGCGCGGAGCATGGCAGACCAGAAGAAGATGATGTCGGAGCTCTTGCGCAAGGAAGAACGGAGCTTCCGGCAAAGGAAGGTGGCGACTCTCGTCTACTGGATTCTTGCCCTGGGCTTGTTTGCGGTGCCGGTGCTGGCTGCACTGTGGTGGGGCGACGAGATGTCCATCCGCGAGATCGGCAAGCACCAGACGTTCCTGGTGATCAGCTGGCTTGCAGCGTTTGTTCTGTTTATCGCTGCTTTTGTCTCCACAATATCTCTCTTGGTTCAGATGATCAGGCGCCGACCGGTCCGTGATGCGCAGATCTTGGCTGCGCTTTACCAGATTGATGCCACGCTGCAAAAGCTTGCGCGCGATGGAGACAATAAATAGGATCGGATTCTCCACAGGTGCCGGGCACGGATGGGCTGAAGAAAGTCCAGCCCGGCGATCCGCTCGCCGCGGAGGGGGGCAGTTGGGCCTTGGGCGGGCGGGGCCGGCCGGGACGAGCCCGGCCTGTGGGCGGGGGATTTTTTCAGAAAATCCCATTTTGCTTGTGCATGGGCTGCCCATTTGCGCCAGGAAGTAAGTATGCGGGGGCCGCGCGCGCGGGCGGGCCTGCGGGCCCCGGGCGCCAGCCGTACAGCCTACACCCGCGTCATTCGGTCTCAAGATCGCTCGCGGGAACCGTCGAGGCAGCAGGTGTGCGGGGCAAGTGTATGTCGCCGGGCGGGCCGGCGGGGCTATCCCTCCCGCAAGCCATTTTGTGGGAATCCCTTGTACCGTTTCGCCGCTGCGTGCCCGGTCTTGAGGAGGCGTCAACACCATGTGTTTGAAGCCGTCCGGGCCTCGAATACAGGCGGATCCATTGAGGCCGCCAGGCCGCGGCGCCGGGGCCGGCCGGCCGGGGGGGCGAAGGAGCTAAGACGATGCGAAGCAAGCAGTTGGCCTATGATGACGACGCCCTGGTGGAGGCCCTGGGCGGGGGCCAGGAGAGCCACGCCGAGATCGGGCGGCGGCTGGGCCTGAGCAGGGCCGCGGTCGAGGCCATCTCCCGCGGTGTTCGGCGGGCCGAGCTGCAGCCGAAGATCCTTTACCTCCGCCGCGGCCGGCGGGCCAAGCGCGCCAGGAAAAGGAAGACCTACGACGACGAGGTGCTGGTGCTGGCCATCGCCCGGGGCGACAGGGGCTATGCCGAGATCGCCGCGGAGGTCGGCCTCAGCCGCGAGACCGTCGCCCAGATCGCCCGCGGCACCCGCCGGCCGGACCTCCAGCCCAGGATCCAGGCGGCCACGCGGGGCTTCCTGGAGCAGACGCAGCGCCTGGGGGCGGCCTGGGCGGCGCAGGTCATGGGCAAGCACATCAAGGAGGGCCTGGAAGGCCGCGGCGAGACCGCCCGCAAGTGCCGCGAGTACGTCCTCAGCCAGTGCCTGGGCGACCCCGGCCGGAGGGAGCTGCTGGCCAGTCAGCAGCAGAGCCAGGAGCAGCAGCCCGACCCGGGGCAGATCCCCGGCGTCCGCAGGGAAGACCTGAACGACTTTTACCGCTGGGTCGCCGAGAAGAACGGATACACGGAGGATTAGGCGGCAGGCAGGGGGGAGTCGTCGGCGGCTGGTTCCGCCATCACCTGGACTCGCCCCCGCGGCCGGGGACCATGGTCGTAATCCGCAGCGAGCGCGGCACGGAGCTGGGGCAGGTGCTGCTCAACGTGGGCGACGGGCCGGCCCCGGACTTCATCGCGGAGCAGGCGCTGGCGGATTACATCAAGGCCAGCGGGGCGGATTACCCCTTCAGCCGTAGCGGCCGGGTGCTGCGACCGGCCAACGCCCAGGACCTGAACGACCAGCAGCACCTGGACCGCTCCACGAGCGAGGAGGCCGGCTACTGCAACGACCAGATCCGGCAGCTGGAGCTGCGGATGAAGCTGGTGGCGGTGGAGCACCTGCTGGGGGGCGAGCGGATCGTGTTCTACTTCACCGCGGACCATCGCGTGGACTTTCGCGAGCTGGTGAAGCGGATGGCGGGGCAGTACCACACGCGGATCGAGATGCGGCAGGTGGGTGCGCGGGACGAGGCCCGGCTGGTGGGGGACTACGAGCGGTGCGGGCTGCGCTGCTGCTGCCAGCAGTACCTGAAGTTCCTCAAGCCGGTGTCGATGCGGATGGCCAAGACGCAGAAGGCGACGCTGGACCCGACGAAGATCTCCGGCCGGTGCGGTCGGCTGATGTGCTGCCTGCGGTACGAGGACGCGACGTACGAGGAGCTGTCGGCGGCCCTGCCCAGGAAGAACACGTGGGTGCGCACGGCCGACGGCAAGGTGGGCAAGGTGGTGGAGGTGCAGGCGCTGACGCAGTTGGTGCGGCTGCTGCTGGCGAACAAGAGCCAGCTGGTGGTGCCCAACGAGGAGATCGCCCAGCGCGACGTTCCGGAACCGGTCGCCCCGCCGGAAGAGGCCGAGCCGCCGCCGGAGCCGGCCTGGAAGCCCCCGCGCCGCGAGCCGCCGGAGCCGAGGCAGGCGGTCCCGCTGGCGGCGCTGGATGAAGTGCTGGAGGAGCTGGCAATCCCTGAGCTGGAGGAGCCGGCGGAGGCCGAGTCTGCGGCCGCCCCGGCTGAGCCGCCGACCCGCGCCGAAGCCCCCGCGCCGGGGGGGGGCCAAGGAGCGGCGACGAGAGGCCGGCGGTCCAGACGGCGCCGCCGAAGGAAGAAGAGCCCGCACCCCCAGGCCCTGAGCGCGCCGCCGCAGGCGGCCGCTGCGAAGCCGAGCCCGCCCCAGCCGTCGGGGCCGCCCGCTCAGGTCGCCGGCCGCCGAGGCAAGCGGCGGCGGCGAAGGAAGAAGAAGTCCGGCGGAAACCGGCCGGGCGGGCCGCCGCCCGGGTAGAGCCGGCGGCGCCGCAGCCCGACGTGCCGCATCGGTCCCGGCGCGGCCCTTCCTGACGCTCGGCGGACGCCGAGAACTGAGTAAACCCCCCTGACCGCCCCTTGACTTTCGCGCGCCTTCGGCGATGCTGTGGGCTTCACGGCCCCCGGCCAGGCGGTTGGAGCATGAGCGAGACCTTCTACATCACCACGCCGATCTATTACGTCAACGACGCGCCGCACATCGGCCATTCCTACACCACCATCGCCGCCGACGTGCTCGCCCGCTACCACCGCCTCCAGGGCCGCGACGTGTTCTTCCTGACCGGCACCGACGAAAATGCCTCCAAGGTGGCGGCGGCGGCGGCCGAGCGCGGCGTCGAGCCCCAGCAGCACTGCGACGAGTTCTGCGCGCACTTCCGGAGCCTGTGGCAGGAGCTGAACATCTCCAACGACGACTTCATCCGCACCACCGAGCCGCGGCACACGCGCCGGGTGCAGAGCATCGTGCAGCAGCTGCTGGACCGCGACCAGATCTACCTGGGCAAGTACGAGGGCTGGTACGACCCGGGGCAGGAGGAGTTCGTCACCGAGTTGGCGGCCCGGGAGCACGACTACACCAGCGCCATCAGCGGCCGGCCGCTGGTGCGGTACGCCGAGCCCAGCTACTTCTTCAAGCTCACCGCCTGGACCGACCGGCTGCTGGGGCACATCCAGGCGCACCCGGAGTTCATCCAGCCGACCAGCCGGCGGAACGAGGTGGTCAGCAAGGTGACCGCCGGCGTGGAGGACCTGTGCATCTCGCGCAGCAGCCTGGACTGGGGCGTGGTGATGCCCAACGACCCGGGCCACCGGGTGTACGTGTGGATCGACGCCCTGAGCAACTACCTCACCGCGTTGGGGCTGCCGGAGATCGGCGACGAGCACGACGGGGAGTCGGCGAAGTACTGGCCGGCGGACGTGCACCTGATCGGCAAGGACATCCTGTGGTTCCACACGGTGTACTGGCCGTGCATGCTCATGGCCCTTCAGGTGGAGCTGCCGCGGACGGTCTTCGCCCACGGCTGGTGGACCTCCGAGGGCAAGAAGATGTCCAAGAGCCTGGGCAACTTCATCTCGCGTGAGGTCATCGCCGAGATCTGCCGGGATTATTCGCGCGACGTGTTCCGCTACTTCCTGCTGCGCGAGGTGCCCTTCGGCCAGGACGGGGACTTTTCCCGCCAGGCCCTGAAGACCCGCTACAACACCGAGCTGGCCAACGACCTGGGCAACCTGCTCAGCCGCAGCCTGAAGATGATCGGCCTGTACTTCGACGCCGCGGTGCCCAGTCCGCAGGCCCGGGCCCTGGAGGGCGAGCCGGCCAAGTTCCTGGCCGAGCCCGTCGAGCGCATCGCCGCCGAGACCCCCGCCCTCATGGCCGGCTGCCGGTTCAGCGAGTATCTCCGGGTGGTGCTGGAGCTGGCCGCCGCCACCAACCGCTGCATCGACGCCACCGGGCCGTTCCGGCTGGCCAAGGACCCCGCCCAGCGGGAGCGGCTGGGGACGATCCTGTACGGCTGCGCCGAGGCGGTGCGGATCGTGTTGAGCTGTCTGGAGCCTTTCATGCCGGAAAAGGCCGCGGCGGGCCTGGCGCAGCTGGGCCTGTCCGGCCGCGACGCCGAGCCGCTGCGTGAGCGGGTCAAGTGGGGCCGGTTGGTGCCGGGCACGGCGGTGGCGGCGTCGGGCCCGCTGTTTCCGCGAAGACAATGAGCGACGAACCCAAAAAGCCCCTGGAGGAGCTGATCAGGGAAGACGGGCGATATCCGCTGGAGGCGTTCGTCTTCCTGCATGAGGGCCTGGCCCGGGCGGCCAAGCAGGTGTACGGGGAGGAGGCCGAGTCGGGAGGGGCTCACCACGTGACCGGCAAGCAGCTCTGCCAGTCCCTGCGCGAGCAGGCGCTGGAGCGGTGGGGGCTGCTGGCCGGGGCCGTGCTGAGACGGTGGAACATCCGCTCCACCTTTGACTTCGGCCAGATGGTCTACCTGCTGGTTGAGAACAGGCACATGAAGAAGACCGAAGAGGACAGCGTGGAGGATTTCCGCGACGTGTACGACTTCGAGGAGGTTTTCGGCCCCGAGCAGGTCTTCGGCAGCCAACAGTGACGATGGCGCGCGGCAGCAGAAAGCGTTCGACTCGCGACCAGGCCAGTCAGCCGCCTGAGCCGGTGGACGTGGTGGGGGGCGTTCCCGATCACAGCGCCAACCCCGCGCTGTGGAAATACCTGGTGCTGGCCGGGATCTTCGTGCTGTGGGTCTGCCTGCTGATGCTGTGCCTTTTCGCCGGGGGGCCCTGACGCCGCCGCCGGCCGGACCGCCTGAAGCAAAAAACTCGGGCGCCGCCGCCCGCCCGCCGCCGGCGCCGGGCACAGCCGGCGCGGCTGGCAGGCAGACCGTGGCGCCCGTCAGGACGCTATCGGCCGGGCAGGACTGTCACGGCAGATCGCTGAGGTCCGGTTCCGCCCAGACGCTCAGCACCCGCGAGCCTTCGGCGCGATCGCGGTCGCATTCGGTGCTGATGTGGCGGAACCTTATGACGGCCTCCTGCGGGGAGCCGGCCTCCACCTCGACGCTCCGGCGCTGGTTGTCAGCCACGTACTGCACCCGGTACCGCATGATCGGCCCTCCGGCTGTCAGCACAGGGGCTCCGGCGGGACGGCCCGTCATTGGAACCCTGCAATGCTTGCAGACGGCAGCCTACGATACG
>LJUF01000218.1 GCA_001303665.1 Phycisphaerae bacterium SM23_33
ACCAGGTCCAGGTCGCCGTCGCCGTCCACGTCGCCCAGGGCCACGGAGTTGGTGCCCTCGGCGTCCGTCGTGATGTCCATCCCCGACGCGAAGGCGCCGGAGCCCCTGTTGAGGTACAGGCGGTTGGGCTCGTTCCAGTTCCCCGCCACCAGGTCCAGGTCGCCGTCGCCGTCCACGTCGCCCAGGGCCACGGAGTAGGTAAAGTGGTCATCCATAGTGATGCCCGTGCCCCGTGTGAAGGCGCCGGAGCCGTTGTTGAGGTACAGGCGGTTGGGCGCCGCCCAGTTCCCCGCCACCAGGTCCAGGTCGCCGTCGCCGTCCACGTCGCCCTGGGCCACGGAGTGGGTATAGTGCGCATCCGTCGTGATGTCCGAGCCCGTCACCGCGGCGAAGGGGTCTGAGGTTCCGCTGTTGAGGTACAGGCGGTTCGCCTGGTAGTAGTTCCCCGCCACCAGGTCCAGGTCCCCGTCGCCGTCCACGTCCCCCACGGCCACGGAGGCGGTCCAGGCGGCCTCGGCGGTGATGTCGGCGCCCGTGGCACCCGCGAAGGGGCTGGAGGTGCCGCTGTTGAGGTACAGGCGGTTGGGCTGCCCGTTGTTCCCCGCCACCAGGTCCAGGTCGCCGTCGCCGTCCACGTCGCCCAGGAGCACCGACCGGGTATCGTGCGTGTCAACTGTGATGTCCGACCCCGCCGCGAACGCACCGGAGCCGTTGCTGAGGTACAGGCGGTTCGCTGTCCCGTCGTTCCCCGCCACCAGGTCCAGGTCGCCATCCCCATCCACGTCGCCCAGGGCCAGGGAGGTGGTGATGTGCGCGTCGGACGTGATGTCCGATCCCGTCACGCCGGCGAACGGGTCCGACGTGCCGTTATTCAGGTACAGGCGGTTCGGCTCTCCGACCCACGCCTGACCGTCCGAGTACCCATAGTTCCCGCCCACCAGGTCCAGGTCGCCGTCGCCGTCCACGTCGCCCAGGGCCACGGAGTAGGTATGGTGGGCGTCGGAGGTGATGTCCGTGCCCGCGGCGAACGCACCCGAGCCGTCGTTCAGGTACAGGCGGTTCACGCCCTCGTTGCCCGCCACCAGGTCCAGGTCGCCGTCGCCGTCCACGTCCCCCAGGGCCACGGACCAGGTCTCGTGCGCATCGGAGGTGATGTCCAAGCCCGTGACGCCGGCGAAGGGATCGGGCGTGCCGTTGTTAAGGTACAGGCGGTTGGGCTGCTCATAGTTGCCCGCCACCAGGTCCAGGTCGCCGTCGCCGTCCACGTCGCCTAGGGCCACGGAGCGGGTGCCGTGCGCATCCGTCGTCACGTCCGACCCCGTGACGCCAGCGAAGGGGTCCGGCGTGCCGTTGTTGAGGTACTGGCGGTTTCGCTCCCCGTAGTTCCCCGCCACCAGGTCCAGGTCGCCGTCGCCGTCGACGTCGCCCAGGGCCACGGAGTAGGTAAAGTGCGCGTCCGCCGTGATGTCCTCGCTGGAGGTGCCCTCCGGCAGCCCGCCGTAACGCGTCTCTTCCCAGTTCAGCAGCAGCGCCTGCTCCGCCGCGGACCAGTTGGCATTGGTGGCTGCGACGTCACACAGGTTCGTGCCGCTGAAGTCCTCCTCAAACGGCAGACCCGCGACAGCCAGCAGAAGCCGAGGCTCGAGGGGCTCGACAGCCGGCTGAATCCTCGCGTCATCCCGTGCCTTCATAACCTCGCTCCTTTCGACCCGGACCGGGGAGGAATCCTCGCCCCTGCGCCTTGTCCAGTCCCCCGGGCGACGGACAAGGCCACTTCCGCGCGGAGCGTACCTCCGTTTGCGCTCACCCTGTCAAGCGGGCAGGCAGGCGTGTGCGGTGGTCTCCGGTCCCGGCGTGCAGGGAAATGGTCCTGAGGAAGGCCTGTTCGGACGCAATGTCCGGGAAGGTCTGCCGCAGGAGGTTCCACATGGTAGGCCGATCACTCACCCACTGCCGGCCAACACATGCTGCCAGACCCTCTTCGTCCAGGCGCAGAAAAAAACGCGGTCAAACAGCCCCACACCTGCAACCAAGTATTTTACCGACAACGCCCCTTTTGTCAATGCCTTACCGCAAGACATGGAGCCGGGGAATACGCGGAAATACGCAAGGAGCGCCAGTCACTGACGGTGAGGAGGGAATGGAAGAGTCCTGCGCTGAGGCAGTAGCGGCCCGAGCCGGAGCGGAGCGGAGGTGCCGCCGGTGGGGATTGTGGGGCGCCTCCTTCGGGCGCCAAAGCCGGCCAAGGGCGGTAAGGGCAGCTTGTTTTGCTGGGGTCCCCAAGTAAGATGTCGGCCGAGCCTGAGCCTGAGAAGTAGAATGTCGCCTTTCTTGCAGCGCGATTCTGGACGCTTGCGGCGGTGGATGGGCGGGGGCGGCCGGCGTCCGCGGGGGGCGCGTGGAGGTTGCAGATGGCCAAGGTGAGTCGCTCACGCGGCCCGTTCGCCCGGTATCCGGACGGGTACTGCGAACGGGCGGCGGGCGTCATTGTCAATGGGCACGTGATTACCATATCCACGGCCCACTTCGCCCGGCAGAAACTGACCGACCCCGGCGGTTCGGCAGAGAACCGGCGGCAGGCGTTCGTTTGTCTGAAGACCCTCATCGACGCCCAGATCGAGCGGCGCGTGATCGCCAAGCCCCTGAACGTCGCAGGGCTGGACGGCCGCGGCACGTGGTGCATGGCGGTAGGCGATACCACCGGCAGCGGGCCGTCCTTCAACCTGGAGGACTTCATCGGCTCGGAGATCGTCCAGATTCTCCTGGAGGATCGGGTCAAGGACCACGGCGACTGGCCCAAGGGGCTGCAAGATCGGCTGGAGCGATGCCTGGCCAACGCCGTTCGCTGCGGCATGAGGCGCAGCGTGCGGCTCAGTTACACCAATCCGGTGGCGATGGGCATCGAGTGTTCGGCCCTGGCCGGAGAGATGCTGGGGAGGGCCGAGTTCGTGGCCTACGCCCGCCGCCGGCTGGCGGGGTGGCGCGAGTTCACCGAGCGCGCCGGAACGTTCGAGGAGTTCAACTCCTCCTGCTACGGCGGGGTGACGCTGCCGCACATCGCCTACCTGGCCGAGTGGGCCCGGGACAAGGACATCCGGGCCCAGGCCCTGTCCATGGAACGGCTGTACTTCGATCATGTCTGCGATTTTCTCCACGGCCCCACCGGCGAGCTGTCCATGCCGCAGTCGCGGGCCTACTCCGACCGGCTGGCGGGCACGCAGCTCCACGACTACCTGAGCCACGTGCTGGTCGATCGCGGATTGGGAACCGAAGCGCGAGCGGCCGGCCTGGGCCCCCCGCCGGCCCGGCGGCGATTGGGCCGGCAATACTACTGTCACGCCACAAACAGGCAGATCCGGCGCCTGTTCCGGAGGTTCCGCCGGCCGCGGGAGACGCGCGTCTTCTGCGAGTGGATCGGGCGCGACCACGTAGGCCCGCTTCAGCAGGTGCCTCCGCCCTCCAAAGGCCCGCACACCCGCCGCCGGGAGCTGGTCAACTGGCGCGCGGAAGAGTTCTGCATCGGCTCCGTGAATGAGATCGACTGCTGGCAGGACCGCCGCGCCTTGGGCGGCTTCATCCGCACGCCCGCGGGCTCGGTCATGGTCGCCTGGAAGCCGGTCATCGCCGTGCCCGGCCGCGACGAGGACGAGCAGGACCACCGCTGGCCCACGTTGATGTACTTCAACCTCTGCTGCGGGCAGGACCGGGGGACCGTGCTGGCGGGCGTGAGCCCGGTCCCGATCGACGGTCCGTGGCTGTGCGGGTCGCACTGGCGGCAGAAGGTGAGCGGGACGGTCCCGGGCGTGTCGGTGGACTTCGGGTTCGACATCGCCGGCCTGGGCCGGGGCGTGCGGCCGCCCCCGCTGGAGACCGGGCGGACGTGGCGACTCAACGTCGGGCGGTGCACCGTCAGCCTGCTGTTCATGGGCGGGCACCTCGGCGCCACGGAGGCCGTGCCGGAGGTTGCCAGGACGCGGAACGGCTGGCGGATTTCGCTGCTGCGGCAAGAGCACTTCGAGCTGGACTGGGCCCGCCCGCCGGAGGTCGGGCTGGCCTTCGTGCTGGACCTCTCACCCAGGGGCAAGGCGCCGGCACTGCTGGATGCGGCCTGGCGACTGTCCGGGACGGTCCTGAGCTGCGCGGCGACCGTCGGGCGCCGCCGCCTGAGCCTGCGATATGATCCTCCCGGAATCAAACGCCTGACGAGGCAGGCGAGGTTCTTTGACGTGCGAGAGTCGTGAGTTCCCCGGATCGCATGGGCGAAAGCGTGCCTTGAGGAACGGCGCGGAGGATGGGGGTGCGCGCTCCCCTGCGGGTCGCGGCGAAACGCTTGACAGGGGGCAGCGCAGGCGGTAGTCTGCGTTGTCTGCGGGACCGGGCGGGCCCCGCGGGCGAAGCTGGGACGACGAGAACAGCCGTGGCCAGGAAAAGGCACTCCAAAGGGCTTTTCGAGGTGATCGGTCGGGGTTCGGTGAGGTCGAGCAAGCCACTGGGCGTACCGGGGTGGTTTGGGCAGGCCAAGCCGTATCAGCCGCCGCCGAAGCCTCCGCCTGCGCCGGAAGAATTGCCGCAGCGGGTGCAGCTGCGGGTGCCGGCGGCTGCGGCGGCTGCGCCGGCTGCGCCGGCTGCGCCCGGGGTGGAGCGGGTGATGTCCTATTCCCGTGGGCGGCTGCGGATTTCCCTGAATCAGGTCAGCACCGTGGTCTTCTTCGGGGCGCTGCTGGTGCTGCTCCTACTGGCCTTCATCCTGGGACGGCAGAGCGGGCTGGCGGCGGCCTCGGCCGACCCCGGGGAGGTCAGAAGCGGGCTCGACCAAGGCGCCACCACTCAGCCGCACGTCACGCCGCACCCCGGCCCGGAGCCGACCAGCCAGGGCGTGCGGCTCAGCGAGATGGTGCCCGACGACTACAGCCGCCCCAAGGGCCTGCAGTACCTGGTCATTCAGGACCTGGTGTGGACCCGCCAAGAGGCCGAGGACATAAAGGGATTTCTGTACAGCCACGGGATCAACGCGACGATAGAGCGAATGGGACGCACGCGGACGTACCGCATCCGAGACACCAAGGGCTTCCAGAGCGACCGGTCGGAAGAGGCCAAGGAGTACAAGGCCCAGATCGAGCGCCTGGGCAAGGAATACAGGCGCCGCGGCCGGTACGACTTCGTCGGCGCCTGGTTCAAGCCGGAGCTGTAGCCGAAACGCTTTCGTTTCACAGCGAGTTTCGCCATGACAATGGATCGCACCTTGAAGACTCACGGCGGCCTGACCCGGACACGCAGCGTGCTGACGCGTACCGAGCGCATCGCCCAGCTGGTCGAGGCAGGCAAGTTCGACCCGGAGAAAGACTCCCCGCTGGCGCTGCCCAAGATCAAGCTGCGTCACAGCAAGGCGGGGACGAAGACGAAGAAGGTCGAGGAGAAGCCGGCCGAGGCGGCTGCGGCTTCGCCCGAAGGCGAAGAGGGCAAGCCGGCCGCCGCAGAGCCTCGCCGTCAGAAACCCGCGTGATGGCACCCCCGCGTGGGTTCTCGCCGCAACGGATGCGCCTGCGCCCTCGCCGGGTCGGGCAGCGGCGCTTCTGCGAAGGGAATGACGCGCCATGTCCAAGCGCCCGCGCATCGCGGAGCGGATGAATCTGCTGGACGCCTCCGGCATCCGCAAGGTCTTCGACCTGGCGGCGAAGCTGCCCGACCCCATCAACCTGTCCATCGGGCAGCCGCACTTCGACGTCCCCGAGCCGGTCAAGGCCGAGGCCATCGGGGCCATCCGGCGCGGGTTCAACAAGTACACGCAGACGCAGGGCACGGCCGAGCTGCGCGAGGCGGTCGCCCGGGCGGCCGCGGCTGAGTTCGGCTGGCACGACCCGTATCACCGGGCCGTCTTCGGCGAACGGGGTTACCTGATCACCTCCGGCGTGTCGGGGGCGCTGACGCTGGCGTTTCTGGTGCTGGTACAGCCCGGCGACGAGGTGATCGTGCTGGACCCGTACTTCGTCATGTACGAGCACCTGACGAACCTCACCGGCGGCACGCCGGTCATGGTGGACACGTATCCGGACTTCGCCCCGGACCCGGCGAAGATCGAAGCGGCCGTCACCGACCGCACGAAGATGATCATCATCAATTCCCCGTGCAACCCCTCGGGGCGGGTGTATTCGGCCGAGGAGCTGAAGGGCATTGCCGGGGTCGCCGCCCCCGTTCGCCTCCATCGTGTCCTGCTACGACAACACGCTGCTGATGCGGGGCTTCTCCAAGACCTACGGCATGACGGGGTGGCGGATGGGATGGTGCACGGGGGCGGCCGAGATCATCGAGAAGATGACCATGCTCCAGCAGTACAGCTTCGTGTGCGCCCCCAGCTTCGCCCAGGCGGCCGGCCTGGTGGCCATGCAGTGCGACATGTCGGCCCAGGCGGCCGCCTACAGGAAGAAGCGCGACATGGTGTACGAGGCCCTGCACGAACCCTTCGGCCTGCTCAAGCCGGGCGGGGCCTTTTATGCCTTCGTGTCCGCCCCCAAGGGCATGACCGGCACGCAGTTCGCTCAGCGCGCCATCGCCAACAACGTGCTGGTGATCCCCGGCAGCGTCTTCTCCCGGCGCGACACGCACTTCCGCATCTCCTACGCCACCACCGACGACAGACTCGCCCAGGGCCTGGAGATCCTGGTCCGCCTCGCCCAGGACGTCGCCGGATAGCTCCCGCCCCGCCCGACGCAGGGGTTCTTGCCGGATGTCCCGCTCCGGCGGCCGAGATGACGCCAAGCAACTCAGCGCGCCTGATGTCATCCCATGCAGCGGTCCGCTCATTCTCCTTGATCTCCGTAATCCGGTCGTCGGTGAGAATCGTCTTGTACCGGAAGATGGGAACGACGTGCCGGGTGCCGCGGATCAGCCAAAAGATGTCGCCGGCGGCGAGGCCAAGGATAGTAGACTAAAGGCGCTTCGGGGCGGCGAAATGCGTGTGATACTTTCCGGATTTGCAGACAAATTCCAGCCGGCGCCGACTCTTAGGTAACGGATTTGGAATCCAGCATGACGGGCAGCTCGGACGAGGCACTGCTGCGGGACTCGGGCGCGGGTCGACCGGCGGCGCTGGCGGCGCTGTACGACCGCTACGGGCCGGCCCTGTACCGCGCGGCCTTGGGACTGCTGGGGTCCCGGACCGACGCGGAGGATGCCGTGCAGGACGTGTGGGTGGGCTTGGTGCGGCGACGGCCCGGACGGGTGCGGAACGTCCGGGCGTACCTGTTCGCGGCCCTGCGGCATGCGGCGCTGCGGCGGGCCCGGACCCGGCTGCGGGGTCGGTCGCTGAACCAGGTC
>LJUF01000219.1 GCA_001303665.1 Phycisphaerae bacterium SM23_33
ATTTCATTGTCTTTCTCCCGGGTGCCGGTCAGGCGCTTCTGACTCCTCGCTCGAATCGGGCGGCGGGGCGGACCAATCCACCGTCCACGGCTGGCGTCGGCGGAAGGGCTTGTCGAACCGGTTCTTCAGCACGCCGCGCTTCTCCAGATGGATCATGCACGCCCGCAGACAGCCCCGCCCGCCGCAGATGGCCTCGCCGGTGTTGTACAGCCGCCGCGGCTTGTAGTAAAAGGGCGTGATGCCGTTGCGGGCGATCTTGTGCCCGAAGCCGGGCTCGTCGTACTGCTGGTCCTCGGCGAGCTCCTCCACCGCCCGGCCGCCGCGGAAGGCAATGCAGCACGCCTCGCAGTCCAACCTGCCCCATTCGACCGCCCGGCCGCAAAGTTCGACCTTGACCGTTTCGCTGGGGCTGATGGCGCTTCCGGGGCATTCCTGGACGCAGGCCATGCAGCGGTCGCACAGTTCCGGCCCGTCGTAGATGGCGTCCGGCTCCAGCGCCGCCTCGGTCAGCACCACGCCCAGCCGCTGCCGCGGGCCGAACTGCGGAGTGAGGAAGACCTTGCTGTAGCCGATCTCCCCCAGGCCGGCCAGGTACGCGGCGATGCGGAGGTGGATCATGACGTCGGGGGCGGCCTTGCCCGGCGCGACCGGCCGGCTGTAGCGGGGACGCAGCCGCCCTTCGTTGTCGATGCTTCGCCAGTCGCTCTGGTGGCCGATGGGGATGGCTTCGTGGCCGGCGTCCTCGATGAATTTGCACAGGTTGATCACCACCAAGGGGATGTACAGGTACGTCAGCCCGCCGTAGCCCATCGCCGAGTAGTTGCTGAAGAACGTGCCTTCCTCGATGCCGCGGAGGCTGCCGCGCATCACCCGGAAGCCCATGGCGATGACCGATTGGGCCTCGGGCATGATCTGACGCGGGTCCATCTGGGTGGGCGCCCCCTCGAAGCGGTCGATCGAGGCTATGCCCACCATGTCGGCCCCCAATTCTCTCGCCCGCTTCCTGACCTGCTCAGAGGTGAGCATGGGCTTTCTCCGTAACAATCCTCACCAGGGGTTCCGGCCGGCACCTTTGCCTGCCGGCTCGGGGCGATTACGCAACGCCGCCCCGGTCTTCTGCGTGGTGTTCCAGTCTAACCGGCCCGGTGCCTGGAACGGATGAGTAAATTCCCGCCCCGAGGGCTTGGGAGGTGCGAATCTGCTCGGCGCGTTGAAGGGCACTCGCCACGGGGATAGAATCCAGCAGCCGAATGCGGCAGATCAGGAAAGGAGCATCCCATGGGCGTCGAGATCACCTGGATCAACCACGCCAGTTTCCGTCTGGCCGGCTCGCGCGTCGTCTACGTGGACCCTTGGAAGATTTCCGGTTCGGCCCGTGATGGGAACGTGGTCTTCCTTTCCCATTCCCATTTCGACCACTGCTCGGCGGAGGACGTGGCCAAGGTGCGGGCCGCCGACGGCGTCGTGGTCGGGCCGGCCGACGCCCTGGCCCAGGTCGGCGGCGGCCAGGCCCTGGCGCCGGGCAAGACCGTCGAGGCCGGTGGCGTGAAGGTCACCGGCGTGGCGGCCTACAACGTCGGCAAGCACTTCCACCCCAAATCCAATGACTGGCTGGGGGCCGTGTTCGAGATGGACGGCGTGCGGGTCTATTATGCCGGCGACACAGACCGCCTTCCCGAAATGGCCGAACTCAAGGGGATCGACGTGGCCCTGCTGCCGGTTGGCGGGACCTACACGATGGACGCGGCCGAGGCCGCCCGGGCCGCCGCCGACATCGGCTGCGAGGCCGCGATCCCGTATCACTTCGGCGACATCGTCGGCTCTGCCGGAGACGCCAAGAAGTTCGCCGACGCCGCGCCCTGCACCGTCCACGTCCTCAAGCCCCGAGGGAAAGTCACAATCCAGGCTGAGTAAGAAAAGGCCAGATGCCCAGCGGAAGGTTCGCCGGCCCGGCCAGACCGCTGCGGGGATAGAGGCACTGGCAGAAATCAGTCCCGGCGTGGCCGCGGCTTTGTCATCTGACCATGTGGACTGCGTGTCGACGCCTGGCGGTTCGGCGCTGCCTGGCGGGCACACGTTGCTGGGTGCTGCGACGGCGCTTGCGGCGCCGGCCCGGCTGGGGAAGGTCCGGCCGGGGGATCCGCACCGGATGCTCCTGCACGATCTTCAGCGCCCTGCGGGCATCCGGGGCGTACAGGTCGGCGCGAATTTCCTCATCCAGGCCGTCCGCCCGGTTGAACACGCCGCCGGCGACCAGGATCTGCATCTGCTCGTGGGCCCCGATCTCCCGCACCAGCTCAATCAGCTTGCGGACGTTGGGCACGGCCGACGGCTGCGTGCCGTATATGCACAGCACGTCCGGCTTGATCTGGGCGAGCATCTCCAGGATTTCGTCGTTGGGGACGCCCGAGCCGATGAACCACACGCTCCACCCCTCCGCCTCAAACAGGTCGGCGGTTATCTGGGCTCCGAGTTCCTCGACCTCCCCGTCGCCGCAGCTCACCAGCAGCCGCAGGCCGTTCTTGGGGTCTCTGCCGAGGTGGGCCTGAAGCTGGTCGGCGATCATCCGGTTGATCCGGGTGGCCATGTGCTCCATCAGGCGGTTGATCCGGCCGTTGTGGTACAGGTGCTGGACTTGTTCCATTGCCGGCCAGATGACGCATTCCAGCAGCTTCCGGGCACAGACCCCGCGGTCCAATGTCGCCCGGATCAGCTCGCGGGCCTGGCAGCGCATTCCGCCGAAGAGATGTTCGAGATACTGAGCGAAGGTCTCCGAGATTTCCATAATCGCGCCCTTGGTCTAGCCGTGCCCCGGCGGACGACCGCGCCGCCCGCCAGGCCTGATCAGGTGAGCCGTTCGAAACTGCCGGTGGCCTTTCGGGCACGGGAGCTTGGAGGCTCCCGGCGGCCAGCGGCGTCTGCGAGATTTCCCTCTTACCGCCGACGGGGTACCACCGGTGGCCACAAGAGGGAAGGGCAATTTGTTAAACTGGGCAATTTGAGGCACGCTGGTAAAATCGGGCATGCCTGGTGAGAATCTTGAGTATAAATGAGGATTTAGGGAAAATAGGTGGTTTGGGGAATATTGCGGGGAACGCTCTGGGGTGCAACTGCGACAATCAACGGTACCAGCATGTTAATGTAACTACCACAAAAGATTGGCCTTACGGAAGTGAAATCCCCGGTGCTCGAGAAGGCGGCAGGGCTCAAGCGGACAGGCCCGGCCCAAGGAGAGGCAGGGTGAACTGGCGGCAGGGGTCTTCCGACCAGCTACTTAGGAAGGTCGTGCCCCGCGGGCGGGACGGCCATTATTCCTGAGCCTTTGCTGCCTCCGTCCGAGTCTGCGGCTTGAGATAGATGTCGCCATCCGCCCCCGCCAGCAGGTGTTTCCGGCCGCGCCTTCCCGTGCCCAGGCTGGTGCGATCCTCGGAGAAGGTGACGGTGACCGGCTGATTGCCCATGGGGTTGTACACGACGGTGCCGTTTTCGAATTCCCGCTGAACTGCCTTGTCGGGCCGGCCCTTGCCGGGCCCCAGGGGGCGGCCAAGGCTCTTGTTCCAGAACGGATACCAGTCGTGGAGGTGGTCGGGCCTGGGCAGAGGATTCGGGTCGGAGAAGAGGCAGTAGCCGTCGGAGTGGGTCAGGCTCAGGGCCGTGGTGGCTCGCATGAGGTTCAGGTCCCGGCGGGACCCATGGTACCAGGTTTCCAGGCAGTTGATCCGGGGCGGGCGAAGGTTCTTCTCGGCCCAGGCGAGGGTGTCGGCGATTCGTTTCCAGTCGCCCGCAGTCCGCGAGCGGTAGCACTCCATGAAGTAGCCGTTGACGTATTCGGCCGTGAGCGGCGTCGTGCGGTCGTTGGCGTTGACCAGGATGAGGGCCTTCTGGCCGACGGCGGCGCGGACGGCCTTGGCCAGTGCCAGCCGGTGCTCGTCCTCCTGCCACCAGTCCAGCATCACGCCGTCCACCGCGCCGGTTTCGACGACGGCCCTGCAGCGGGCGGCCACGTGCCTGCGGTATTCGGGATTCCTGTAGTCCAGTTGGTAGAACCCGCCCTCGGCCCAGCCGGGAACGGGCTTGCCGTCCTTGTACATCCACCATTCATGCCCGTCGGGCAGGAACCCTTTCCGGGCGTCGCGGTAACGGATTTCGGCCAGCAACACCAGATTGGGGTTGAGCTTGAGCAGTCGCTTTCGCTTCTGGCGGGCTTGGGCGATGCTGCCGGGCGTGAAGCCGGTGGCCAGGCCCACGGGCTGGCGGTTCCATTGCAGGCCGAGGTAGCCGGGGCCGTGAAAGATCAGGTCGTGCCGCGCCGCCGTCACCAGCGCGTCCTCGCCCTTGAGGTTCTCGGCCGGATTCCACGCCTGAAAGACCGACGGAAACGTCCGATCGGCGATCCGCCGCAGGAGGGGCTTTTCCTCACCTTCCCGGGTCGTCGGCCCGGCTTGGGTCGTGGCGGCCGCCATCGTGGCGGTCAGAAAGACTGCCATGATTCGCAAGCATCTGGTCATTTGGGCTGACCTCAAACGTGCCGGGTTGTCGTCTTTATCCCGCCGTGGGGATCCGGCCTGCTTCTTGTGCTTCCGGTATGCGTCTCTGTCGTTTCAAGCCCGGGGAAGGCCCTTGATCACAGCGGCGTCGCGAGCGGACAGGTCCGGGTAATCCGGGTCGGAGCCGACGTCCGGGCGGCGCTTCCAGGAGCGGGCGCAGCGCTTGTACTTGCCGCGGGCGTCGGCCACGCGGACGGCGATGGGGGCGTCGCCCTCGAGCGTTTCGGCGGTTTCGATGCGGGCGTAGCCGACGCCCAGCAGGTCTTCCAGTTCGCCCAGGTACATCTTCAGGAATCTGGCTGCGCCTTTGTCGTCGGCCCGGATGGCGAAGACGGCCTCGGCATCCAGCGGATTCTTGACGCCCGCGTCCTGCCCACCTGGCTGCGCGCCGGCGGCAGGCAGGCCGGTGCGCAGGGCCTCCAGCTTAATCAGCCCTTCCTGCCGCAGGTCCAGCAGCCGCTGCCAGACCATCACCGGCGAGGGGCTCACGGTGTCCACCTCGAATCTCATGTTGTCGCACCAGCCGCAGCTGACGCTCTCGGCCACCTCGAGCACCTCCGTGTCCACCTCCGGCATGAGCGCCAGGTGAGGCGTGTCGAGCTCGTCCGAGTCGCGGCCGGGGATATGCTGCCAGGCCTCCTCGGCCGTGTGGGGCAGGATCGGCGCCACCAGCTTGATCAAGGCCACCAGCACCTCGTGCAGGACGGTCTGGGTCGCCCGGCGGCGGGGCGAGTCGGGCAGCTCGCAGTACAGCCGGTCCTTCACCGCGGCCATGTAGATGCTCGAGGCCTGCACCGTGCAGAACTCGTAGATCAGCCTGGAGGCCTTGTGGAACTCGTATTTCTCGTAGGCCTCGAGCACGTCGCGGATGAGCTCGTGCAGCGCCAGCCGCATCCACCGGTCCAGCGAATGCTCCGGCGGCTGGGCGGCGTCGGCGGCCGGGTCGAAGTCGAAGCACGCGCCCATGCAGAATCGCAGGGTGTTGCGGATCTTCCGGTAGGCGTCCTCGGCCTGGGCGATGAGCTTCTCGGAGCAGCGGACGTCGTCCTGATAGTTCTGCGACGCCACCCACAGCCGCAGCACGTCGGCCCCGCGCTTCGAGAGCTGCTCGATCACATCAATCGCGTTGCCCAAAGATTTAGACATCTTAAAACCTTCCTCCGTGACGACGAAGCCGTGCGTGACCACGGTCTTGAACGGAGGCACGCCCGCCACGCTCAGTGCCGGCAACAGCGATAGCTGAAACCACCCGCGGTGCTGGTCGGACCCTTCCAGGTACAGGTCCACCGGCAGCTTCTTTACCAGACCGCGCTGCATCGCCCCCGCGAACCAGCTCGACCCGGACTCAAACCACACGTCCAGAATGTCCGTGCCCGCCTGAAACTCCGAAAGGTCCAGCGCCTGCTCCCCGCCCAGGTCCGGGTCCTTGTCCGGGTCGTATTCCCCCAGCAGCGCCGCCGGCGTCTGCGTGAACCAACTGTCCGAGCCGTGCTTGGCGAAGTGCTTCGCCACCGCCCGCACCGAGGCCGGCGTCATCAGCACCCGGCCGCCGTCGCCGTAGAAGGCCGGGATCGGCAGCCCCCACCAGCGCTCCCGCGTCACGCACCAGAGCGTCCCGCCCTTGCCCAGCGACCGGTCCACCCCCACGAACCACTGCTCGGTGGCCCGGAAGATCGTCGGCGTCTTGCTGCGCCAGTCGTGCGGGTAGGAGTGGCTGACCTTGGCGTGATGGAACAGCGTGCCGGCCTCCTCCAGATGCTCCACCACCAGCGGGTTGGCCTCCCACACCGTCTTGCCCACCAGCCACGCCGGCGCCGTCTCGTCGAACGTCCCGTCGGCCTGCACCGGGCAGTACACCTCCAGACCGCACTTCAGGGCCGTGCCGTAGTCCTCCAGCCCGTGCCCGGGCGCCGTGTGCACCAGCCCGGTGCCGTCCTCCAGGGTCACGTAATTCGCCGGCACCACGGGGCAGACTTTCCCTTCCACCAGTGGATGCAGATAGCTGACTCCGGCGTCGGCCAGTGCCGCCCCCCGCGCCGCCGCCAGCACCTCCCACCCCTCCCCCCCGCCGGCCCGCAGCGACGCCTCCACCAGCTCCGCCGCGATCACCGCAATCACCTCGCGCCCGCGATGCCGGAACTTCACCGCCGAATACTCAAACTCCGGATGCACCGCCACCGCCAGGTTCGCCGGCAGCGTCCACGGCGTCGTCGTCCAGATCATCAGGTACGCCGCCGCCGCATCCTCCTCCAGCCCGAAAACGCGCTTCAGGGCGCCCTTGTCCGCCGACTTGTCCGCCGACTTGTCCGGCGTAGCCTTGGCGAAGCCGGAAGCTTTAGCGAAGGCGGACGCCAGCAGCACGTAAATGCTGTCGTCCTCGCGGTCGTGGTACTCCAGCTCCGCCTCGGCCAGGGCCGTGCGGTTCTCGATCGACCAGTGCACCGGCCGGAGCTGCCGATACACCAAGCCCTGCTCCAGCATCCGGGCGAACACCTCCAGCACCGCCGCCTCGTACTCCGGGCTCATGGTGATGTAAGGCCGGCCGAACTCGCCCATCACCCCCAGCCGCTGAAACTGCTCCGACTGCACCTTGGCGTATTTGTCGGCGTAGGCCGCGCAGTGCCGCCGAACCTCCGCGTGCGACATCCGCACCAGCTCGTCGCCGACCTCGCCCTGCAC
>LJUF01000008.1 GCA_001303665.1 Phycisphaerae bacterium SM23_33
CCCTCGGCCGCAACGAAAGCCGCGCAGGCACCATCCTGCCCCGCCGCGACTTCTGCAAGCTGCACATCACCGCCCACTACGTGGCCGCGTTGACCGCCGCCGGCCGGGGCGGATTTGCCGTCCTGCCGATCGGGAAGGTCGGCGGCGACCCCACCGCAGCAGCCATGCTCGAACACATGCGCCGCGCCGGCATGGACACGCGTTTCGTGGCCAGCCAGCCCGGCTGCTCGACGCTGTTCAGCGTCTGCTTCACCTATCCCGACGGCGACGGCGGGAACATCACCACCGAGGACAGCGCCTCGGCCCGGCTGACACCGGCTGACGTGGAGCGGGCGGTGCAGGCCCTGCCAAAGGCGTTGGGCGGCAACGTCGGCGGCGGCGTCGCCCCCACAGGCGGCATCGCCCCCGCGGGGGGCATCGCCCTGGCCGCGCCCGAGGTGCCTCTGGAAGCCCGGCTGCGACTGCTGGAGCTGGCCCGGGAACACGGCTGGCTGACGGCGGCGGCCTTCAACACCGCCGAGGTGCCCGAAGCCGGCCGGCTGGGAATGTTCCGGCACGTGGACATCCTGAGCGTCAACCGGGAGGAGGCGGCGGCCCTGGCCAGGCGCGGCCGGCGGGAGCAGGTCGAGGCCATCGCTTGCGCCGCCGGCGGGGCGCTGGAAAAGGTCAACCCGGGCATTCGGCTGTGCGTGACGGCCGGGGCGGCAGGCTCGTTCGGATGGGCCGACGGAGCGATGGAATATACGCCCGCGGCGCCGGTCGAGGCGGTCAACACGGCCGGGGCCGGCGACGCCACGTTGTCGGCCCTGATCGTCGCCACCGCCGCCGGCCTGCCGTTCATTCGCCCCCAGAGGCCGCGGCGCAGGCAACTGGCCGAGGCCCCGCTGGAAACGGCCCTGGACCTGGCCGCCCTGCTGGCCGCCCTGGCCGTCACCAGCCCCGACACGATCAACTTCGACGCCGACGCCCGCACGCTCAGCGAACTCGCCGGCCGGATCGGTGCCGACATCACCGCCCTCCAGCCGGCCCTGAAATGGACCTGAACGATCGACATGCCCGACCGCATGCGGATCATTGACGCCCACACCCACATCGCCGCCGAAAAGGCCCAGACCGCCGTGCGGATCATGGACGCCGCCGGCGTCGAGGCGGCCGTCGTCTGCGAATGGCACGATGGCTTCGGCCAAACCCTCCAGCAGCACCTCCGCGAATTCGCCAGGTTCGAGGGAAGATTCTTCGTCTTCGGCAACATCGACTTCTCCGCCATCGCCGCGCCGGACTTTGCCGCCCGGGCCGTGGAGGACCTCCGCCGGGGCGTCGAGGCCGGCATGCGCGGGCTGAAGGTCTACAAGAACCTTGGGCTGGAGCTGACGGACGCCTCGGGGGAGCTGCTTCGCGTGGACGATGAGCGGCTGGACCCGATTTGGGCGGCGGCCGGCGAGTTGGGCATCCCCGTCCTGCTGCACACCGCCGACCCGCGGGCCTTCTGGCAGCCCATCGACCGGCACAACCCCTGGGGCGCGATCCTGCGCCACTGGCCCGAGTGGAGCTATTACAGAAAAGGCCTGCCCAGCCGCGACGAACTGCTGGCCGAGCGAAACGCCCTGCTCCGCCGCCACCCCGAAACCATCTTCATCGCCCCCCACCTGGGCAGCCTGGAGGACGACTTCGGCAGCTTGAGCGAAACGCTCCAGGCCCTGCCCAACCTGCACGTGGACATCGCCGCCCGGTTCTACCACATGGCCATCACCGTCCGCCGGCGCGAGGCCGCACGGAAACTGTGCACGGAATTCGCCGACCGCATCCTCTTCGGCACGGACCTGATCCTGCTGTCGGACACGGCCGAGGCCGACATCCAGCCGCAGACCTTTCTCACGCCCGAGCGGCTGCCGGAACGGTTTGCCGGCTGCGGCCAGGAAATGCTGCTGGCCACCTCCGTCTGGTTCTACGAGTTCCACAAGGCCTTCCTGGAGACGGGCCGGACCCAGCGGCCGATCCCCTTCCTCTGCAACGACCCGGCCACCGCCCTGGCCGGCCTGGACCTGCCCAAAACCGTCCTGCAAAAGCTCTACCACGGCAATATTGAGCGGCTGCTGGGCCGCCAGCCGCAGGGTTGACCGTGCCGGCCTGCGGCTGTCCGGAACTCGGCACCCATTCCTGCGGGGCCGGAAGAAGGATAAATCTTTGGCCTGGCGGCAAAGGCCGTCCAGCGGCTAGGTCACGAGCATCGACGGCAAGTCTTTTTATGGCCAGCGGATACGAAATCCCGCCCGGTAGAGGCAAATGACCTGCCCGCCAAGAGATCAAGAGATTCTGGTCAAAAAAGGGTTTGACAAAATCGCGGATCGTGTTAAGATATCAAGCGTAGCTTAGAGCCTGGAGCCTAGGCAGCAGTCTTGTAGAGAGTGGATGTGCATCTCGGAATCTGGAGGCACTTTTAGAGGAGGCGGACTATGAAGAAACTCCTGGTTATGGTAGCAGCAGTGTCCTTGTGCGCAACAGTTGCGTGGGGCGAAGTGCGGTATTTGGAGTTCTACCCCACAAAGGATGCCGGCATCAACAAGGCGTATGGTAGCTGGGGAAGCGAGACCTGGACGAACATGGGCGCCATCTCGCAGTGCCGCGTCATGAAGAGCCGTCAGCACTTCCTGCTGATGGACTTCGATTGGGCGGAGATTGAGGCGTTCGTGGCCACCGCCGGGCCGGGCGAGCGGCCGATCTACCAATTCAGCATGGTGCAGGTAGGGTCGTCGTTGCAGAACCTGTTCTGCCGCCTGGTCATCAGCGAGCAGAACGACGTGGACTGGGTCGAGGGCGACGGCGCCAGCCAGTTCACCGAGTTCAACTGGACGGACCCGGACCTGAACCCGGCGGTCACCGGCCAGCGCGCCCAGTCGTACGGCAAGTTGAACCCGGGCGATCCGGAGGCGGACCCGCCGATCGATCCCTACTGGGAGCCGGATCTGGACAAGAGCGTCGGCGCCTGGCCGTGGGGCGACTTCGACGGCAAGCGTGCCCGGACCGGCACCACCGGGGACCCCTTCTGGAACAGCAAGGTCCTCCAGTTCAAGTATGACTGCAACAACCGGAACTGGACGTATCTGGACGCGGTGTTCATGGGCTATCTGCTGGCCGGCACCACGCCGGATAATGGAGTGGCCCGCGGCTTCTACACGTACGACATTGGCGGCTTCGGCAGCAACGGCGAGGCCTACACGAGCGACGCGGGTCTGGCCCTGTCCCCCATGATTCGGGTGACCCTGCCCGAGCCGGCGACGCTGCTGCTGATTGGTCTTGGCGGCGTCGGCCTGCTGCTGCGCAAGAGGCGGTAATCCGCTGCTTCACCACAAGGACTGCGACACCCCCGGTCCCGACGGGACCGGGGGTTGTTTTTTGCGCGGTGACCGTTCCCCGCCCTCCGGGGGAGATGACCAAGCGGTGCTCCACCGCGGCAGCAGCCCGCTTCACCCGCGGAGGGAGAAGCCCTCGTCGGAGACATCCACCTGCACCGGCTGCGGCACCGGCAGGCCGACCAGGGCCGCCGGCTGGGCCGAGGCCATCGCCCAGGCCGTTTCGAAGCTCACGTCGCAGTGGGCCGCCACGTTCATCACGGCCCTGTCCAGCGTCAGGGCCGAGCCCGCCAGGTAGGGCGTCCCCGCCAGCCGCACCGCCCCGTCCTCACCCAACTGCCGGACCCGGCGCCCCGAGCCGTAGCGCCCCGCCGGCATGTCGGCCACCATGACCGCGTCGGTCACCAGCACGCTGCGGGACGGGGTCTTGGCCCGGAGGAAGTTCTTCAGCGTCGCAAAGGGAATGTGGTGCCCGTCGGCGATGAAGCTGGCGGCAAGCCGATCGTCGGCCAACTGGTGCATGATATAGTTGTCCAGCCGGGGGATCATCGCGTGCGAGCCGTTGCCCAGGTGGGTGCACATCCTCGCCCCGGCGGCCACGGCCTCGGCGATGGCCTCGGCACCGGCGGCGTGATGGCCCAGGGCGGCCACCACCCCCGACGAGGCCGTCCGGGCGATGAGCTCCATCGCCCCGGGCAGCTCGGGGGCGAGCGTGAGGATCCTGACCAGGCCGCCGGTGGCCTCCTGGAACTCCTCCAGCATCTGCGGGCGGTCCCGCGGGGTGATGACGTGGTCGGCCGAATGCGCCCCCCGCGGGCCGTCTTCCGGGCTGAGCATCGGCCCTTCCACGTGGAAGCCGGCGATCATCGAGGCGATCAGCTCGTCCTGGTTCCGCAGTTCCGCCAGCCGCCGGGCGCGGGCCAGCATGTTGTCCACGGCGTCGGTGCCGAAGGTGGGCAACACCGCCACCACGCCGCGGCGCCGCAGCCGCTCGCACACCTTCCGCACAGCCCCAACCGTCAGGTCCTCCAGCGCGCCGTTGAAGCTCAGCCCGGCGTAGCCGTTGATCTGAAGGTCCACCAAGCCGGGCCCCGCCGACCCGACCACCCGCCCCGATTCGTCCCTTCGCACACTGACTGGGCAGTCCATGATCATGTTTCCAGACATCTCCCTTGCAGCCAGCCCTCTCGGCACGCAGCCCGAGGCCCCGCGCCGTTCGCGGGGCCGCCCCGTTGACGCCGAGACACCCACCCATTATACTTAAAGAGAGCTTGAGAGTTCGGTCCCAGGAGATAGTAACCGCTCATTGGAGGTCCCTGCCACCGCTGGCGGCAGACCGAATCGCCGCCTTGACGCGGACGTCGTCTCCCCTCGTCGCCGCTGCAGCGGCCGCGCCGTCCGCTCCCGCAGGCCGCTGCGGCCGACGCGGAGGCACACGGCCCGACGAGCGGCTCAGGTCAGACAGGAAACCTACGAGCCGGGCTTTGCCTGGAAAGGAGAGCAAGATGAGGGTGTCATTAGTGCACCGGAGGCTGGCGATTTGGGTGCTTGCCGTGGCGGCCCTGCTGGGAACGGGCCCCGTGGCGGAGACTGACACGTGGGAAGTCGACAATTTCACTGACATCCGCTACTACGCCCTCAACGCCAACCCCGGCGACGAGATCGTCATCGCGGCGGGCAGCTACCACGTGACCTCGTCGCTGTACGTGACCACCCCTGACCTCACCTTCCGCGGGGCCACCGGCAACCGCGACGACGTGGTGCTGTACGGCAACGGCATGAACGAGGAAAGCGGCGTGCTGGAGGGCTTCTGGGCGGCCGCCAGCGGCATCCAGCTGCGCGACCTGACCATCCGGGACTTCTGGCACCACGGTATCCACATCTGCGGCAACCCCTACGCCGACGACGTGGTCGTCTCCAACATCAAGACGGTCAACTGCGGCGAGCGGCACGTCAAGGGCTCGGCCTCTTCGGGCATCTCCGACAACGTGCTCATCGAAAACCTGTGGATGGAGCAAACAGAGGAATACCAACCGCGCCTCGACCACAAGGTGGACAAATACAACTACATCGGGGGCATCGACGCCATGCACCTGAACAATTGGACGATCCGCGACTGCACGGCCGTGAACATCCGCGGGGCCACGGGCGCGGGCAGGGCGGCCTTTTTCCTGTGGAACGGCGTGTCGAACCTGCTGCTCGAGCAAAACACGGTCATCCGCTGCGGCCACGGAATCTCCATCGGCAATCCCTCCGGGCCGAACAACTCCCACGTGGACCCCTGGCACGCCGTCGGTGGGACCATCCGCAACAACTTCATTCTCCGCCGGGGCGAATCCATCGACAACTGGGCCATGGAGCTGGACAACACCAAGGACTTCAACGTCCACAACAACACCATCTACAGCGAGGACGCCACCTATTTCCGGACGCTTCAAATCTACGACGCGGTCGGCGAGGGGCTGACGGAGAACCTGGAGCTGATCAACAACATCCTCCGCGGCCGGATCTTCGACCTGACCACCGCCGGCGGATGGACCTCCACCAACGACATCGTGGACGGCAACGGCAATGTCGTGCTGCCGGAGTGGTTCGTGGACGCCGCCGGGGGCAACCTCCACCTGACCGAGCAGGCGCTGCTTGCCCTCAACCAGGCCCTCGCTCTGGCGGAGGTGACCGACGACATTGATGGCGGCCCGCGGCCGGCGGGAAGTTTTCCCGACATCGGCGCCGATGAATACGGCTCGCCGGCGGGCGACGCCAACTACGACGGCCAGGTGGACGGGCTGGACTACAACCTCTGGTCCCTGCACTACCAGCAGGCGGGCAACTGGGGCGAGGGCAACTTCAACGGCGACGTCCTGGCGGACGGGCTGGACTACAACATCTGGTCGCTCAACTACGGCTTCGGCAGCGAAGGCGCCGGGGGGCTGCCCGTCCCCGAGCCCGCCTGCCTGCTGCTGCTCGCCGCCGGCGGCGGGGCCCTTTGGGTCCGTAAGAGACGCTGAGAATTCCACCCACGCCGCTCCGCGCCTCCCCGGCGGGCGGCCTTGACAGGCCCGGTACTGGCTTCCAGAATCGCAGCGCGATGGTGCGGATGTACTTCATTCTGGGCTGCACCGCGGTCGGCAAGGGTGCGGTGGGGCGGGAGCTGGCCCGGCGGCTCGGCGGGCAGATCGTCAGCGTCGATTCCATGAAGGTCTACCGCCGCATGGACATCGGCACGGGCAAGCCCTCCCCCGCCCAGCGGGCCGAAATCCCCCACCACTGCATCGACATCGTCGAGCCGAGCGAGCCCTTCAGCGTGGCCCGCTACCTGGAACACGCCGACCGCGCCATTTCGCAGATCACCGCGGCCGGTGACGTGGTGCTGGCCGTGGGCGGAACGGGACTGTACATCAAGGCGCTGTCGGAAGGGCTGTTCGCCGGCCCCGGCGCCGATGCGGAGATCCGCCGCCGGCTGGAGGGGCGGGCGGCCCAGGAGGGGCTGGCGGCCCTGCACGCGGAGTTGGCGCAGGTTGATCCCGAAGCGGCCGGGCGGATCCATCCCAGGGATGAGAAACGGATCGTCCGCGCCCTGGAGGTATACGAGCTGACGGGCGAGCCCATCAGCCGGCTCCAGAAGCAGTGGGACAGGCGGCGGAAGCGCTACGATTGCGTCTTCATCGGTCTGCGGCGAAGCCGCGTGGACAGCAACCGCCGCATCAACGCCCGCGTCAGAGAGATGATCGAGGGAGGCCTGGCCGACGAGGTGGCGGCGCTGCTGGCCGAGCCGGCGGGGGTGTCCGGCCAGGCAGCACAGGCCCTGGGCTACGCCGAGATGATTTGCCATCTCCGCGGCCAATGCAGCCTCGAGCAGGCCGTCGAACGGATCAAGGTCAACACCCGGCGGTTCGCCAAGCGGCAGCGGACGTGGTTCCGCCGTTTCCGCGAAGCCCGGTGGATCGACCTCACCGAGGACGCCGGGGTCGAAGCCGTCGCCGAGGCGGCGATGGAATACATCGACGCCGGGCCCCCAGGCCGGTACCATGAACGCCGATGAGCGTGGAATTCACAGTGGTCAGCATCGGGGCGCTGTCGTCCAACCCCTTCTGGAACGAGCCAGCGGGCCTACGGACGGCGCACGCCACCACCACGCTGGTGCGCGACGCCGGCCGGCTGATCCTGGTGGACCCGTCACTTCCAGCGGCGGCCCTGGCGGCCCGGCTGTTCGAGCGGACCGGCCTGAAGGCCAACCAGATCACCGACGTGTTCTGCACGACGCTCCGGCCCACCCACCACCGGAGCATCGAGCTGTTCGAATCGGCCAGATGGCTCTGCCACGAGCCGGAGCTGGCGGCCCACCGCGAACACCTGAAGGGCCTGGCCGGCTCCTCCCAGCGACTGGAGCAGAAGTTGGAGGAATCCGTCGCGGCAGACCTCCAGCTGCTGGAACGGTTCGAGCCGGCCCCGGAAAAGCTCACGCCCTCGGTCCATCTCTTCCCGCTTCCCGGTCCGGCCAACGGATCGGCCGGTCTGCTGCTGGCCGGGATGATGCTGACGGTCATCATCGCCGGCGACGCGGCGGTCACCAGCGACCACGTGCTGGCCGGAAGGGTCTGGGAAGGATGCGCCGACGCCGAGGCCGCCATGGAAAGCCTCCGGGAGATCCTCGAAATCGCCGACATCATCGTCTGCGGCCACGACAACTACATGCTCGTCCCGACGGGGCTGGTGGGGCCGGCGGGCCTCCGGCCAAGGTGACGGGGCGCCGCCCGCCCAGAGAATTATGGCTGTGCCGGCGATGACGTCTGTGGTTCAATATTCGAGGTAAGCAACCGGCGATGAACGGCGCTGGGATGTACATGCCGGCTATGACATTCGGGGAGTTTCTCGCCACGCAGGCCCTGCACCTGGTCGCCCTGGCGGCGCTGCTGGCGGCTGGGGCGTTCTTCAGCGGGGCCGAGACCGCGCTGTTCAGCCTGTCCCGAGGCCAACTGTTTCGCATGAGGCAGGACCCCCACCGGCTGGTGAGGCTGGCGGCGTCCCTGATGCGCCGGCCCGACAACGTCCTGACCACGGTGCTGCTGGGCACCAACATCGTCCGCATTCTGTACTTCGTCTTGGCCACGCTGCTGATCGTCAGGGCCCAGGCCGGGGCCGAACACGCAAGGTTCTGGGCGCCGATCCTGGCGGTGGCGAGCCTGCTGGCCGTGATCGTGCTGGGGGAGATCATCCCCAAGACGGTTTGCTTCCTGGCGCCGCGGCAGCTGGCGCCGCTGGCGGCACCCGTTTTGGCGGCCATGGGGCGGGCCGTCCGCCCCGTGCAGCGCTTCCTCATGAGCTTCCTGGTGAACCCTCTGACGCGACTGCTGGCCCCCGCGCGCGGGCGCCGGGGTGAGCTGACCGCCGAGGAAATGGCCGCCCTGCTGGCGCTTTCGCAGAAGCGCGGACTGATCGGCCAGGACCAGACCGAGCTGCTCCAGGAAGTCCTGGAACTGACCGACCTGCGAGCCGGCGACATCATGGTGCCGCGGGTGGACGTGGCCGCCTACGACGTGAGCGGCCCGCGGGGGCCGCTGCTGGAGCTCATGCGGCGCAAAGGCATCACCAAAGTGCCCGTGTACAGGGGCGACCTGGACCACATCGTCGGGGCGGTCTACGCCAAGCGGCTGCTGGCAGAGCCGGGAAAGCCCCTGCCGGAGCTGGTCACGCCGGTCCAGTTCGTGCCCGAGTCGTCCCCGCTGGAGCGGGTGCTCATCCAGTTCCGGGCCACGCGCAGCCAGCTGGCCATCGTCGTGGACGAGTACGGCGGCACCGCCGGGCTGATCACGCTGGAGGACGTGCTGGAGGAGATCGTCGGGGACATTGCCGACGCCCGCGAGGCCCGCCGTCCCCCGGCGGTGCAGCAGGTCGGACCGGCCGAGTGGCTCGTGGACGGCGACTTGGCCGTCCACGAGTGGGCGGAGGCCTTTCCCACGGACCTGGCCGGGGCGCGCTTCAGCACGGTGGGCGGCTTCGTTATCTCCCTGTTGGGGCAGGTCCCGCGCGTCGGGCAGACCGCCCAGTATCGCAACGTGACCTTCACGGTGGAGGCCGTCCGGCGAAACCGGATCTCGCTGCTGCGCGTGCAGCTGGACGTCGGCCAGGCCAGGCGACCTGGGGTGGAGGGGCGGTCATGATGCTGGCGGCGGCCGGGCAGGCAATGGCCGGGTGGGCCGCCCTGCTGGGCGGCATGGTGCTGTCGTTCCTGTACAGCGGACTGGAGACCGGCACGTACACGGTAAACAAGATCCGGCTGGAGCTGCGGGCCGAATCGGGCGGGCGGGCGGCCCGAAGGCTGCGGGCCATGCTGGCAACGCCGGGCACGCCGCTGACGGTGGTGCTGGTAGGGAACAATCTGGCCAACTACCTGGCCTCGGCCGGCATGGTGCTGATCCTCACCAGCCGGCAGGTGGAGCACACGGAGGCGTGGTCGGCGGCCATGCTCACGCCGCTCATCTTCGTCTTCTGTGAGGTGCTGCCGAAGAACCTGTTCCACCGCCACGGCGAGACGCTGACCTACCTGTTCTGCTGGTTCCTGGAGCTGTCGCGGCGGTTGTTCACGGCGGTGGGGCTGGTGGGGCTGATCCGCGGCCTGGTGTGGGCGATTCTGAGGATCGGCGGCCGGCGCATGGCAGCCGGCGGCAGCCCGCTGGAGGCGCGCAGCGGCCACATCGCCGGCCTGCTGGCCGAGGGCCAGGCCAGCGGCGCCATCACGCAAACCCAATCCGTTATCGCCGAGCGCGTGGTGAACCTCGGCCGCGTGTCCCTGGGCCAGGCCATGGTCCCGCTGGACCGGGCCGTGCTGGTGGACGCCAACGTCACCACCGACCAGGTGCGCGAACTGCTGCGGTCTCATGGCCATCCGCGCTTCGGCGTGTATTCTCAGAGCCGGGACAACGTCGTCGGCGCCCTCAACGCCTACGACGTGCTGATGGACGAAAGCGGCTCCCCGCCCTCGGCCCACGTCACCCCGGCGGTGCGGCTGCCCGCCCACGCCGGAATCATCGAGGCCCTGGTGACCCTGCAAAAGCGCCGCGAGGGCATGGCCTTCGTCACCTCCGAACAAGGCCGGTGCGTCGGCCTGGTCACCGTCAAGGACCTGGTCGAGGAAATCGTCGGCGAGCTGGAGGAGTGGTGATGCCGGCCTCTGAGGCACACGGGGAAGTCCCCACAATCGGAATGAGCCCACGCCATTTCCGCAGGCGCCGCACGGGGGTCCCTGTTCTCAGTCGGGTTTTGCTCCTTTTCCGTTGGGGTCCCCTGTGCCTCCGGGGCCTCCTGCCGCGGCATCGGCGGCGCCGATGAGGAGTCGGCAAAGCTGCTCTTCCAGCCCCTTGGCCGTGAACGTCCTGCCGCGGGTGCTGCCGTTGGTGAGGATGCTGAAGGCGACCGCCGGCCGGCCCTCCCGGTCGAGTATGTAGCCGCTCAATGCGCTCGCCCCCGCCAGCGAGCCGGTCTTGCCCAGGATCCGCCCCCGGGCGGCCGGGTCTGTGAACCGCCCGCGCAGTGAGCCGTCCATGCCGCCCACCGACAGGGAGCGAACGAACTGCTCCCAGCCGGCCAGGGCCCCCAGCAGACGGGTCAGCGCCGCCGGGCTGGCCCTGTTCTTCTTGCCCAGGCCCGAGCCGTCGGAGACGGCGAACTGCGACGGGTCCAGGCCGTAATCGGCGACAAGCACACGCTCGGCTGTCCGGGCAGCCGTCTTCCACGTCGCCGGCCTGCCGGGCTCGACGGCGCTGCGGAGGAGCAGGCACTCGGCCATCATGTTCAGGCTCTGCTTGTTGGCCCGGCCCAGGGCCCCGAACAGCGGGGTGGTTTCTGTCACGATCGGCTGGAGCTTTTCGGATGAGCCGCCGGGCCCGCCGGACTGGCTGGAGGTCCGAATGCTCCCGGCAATGCCGATGCCGGCCCGGGTCAGCCTGTCGGCCAGCACGCAGCCGAAAATGGCGGGGGGGTTCGTCACCGCCACCGGCAGCGGGTCCGGCGTAGTCCGCGTGACCGTGCCGGTCAGCGTGATGCCGGCGCCCGTCCCGCTGAACCGGCAGGCCCAGAGGTGCCGCTTTCCCCGCTTGACCCGACTGTCCACCGCGATGAACTGGCTGATCGGCGTGATCACCGGGCGGACCTGCTGCGGCTCCACCACGAAGCCCACGTCAATGCAGTTGTCGTTGAAGTTGACGCCGGCCACCGGGGCGGCGTACCAGCGCTGAAGCTGGCTGCGCGGCCAGTCGGGGTGGACGAACGGACGCTGGAAGATGCCGGCGCGGATTACAAGGTCGCCCTCGATCCGCGTCACGCCAGCGGCCTTAAGCGCCTCGGCCCAGCGGTCCATGGCGGCATAGATCGTCTGGCCGTCCCCGGCCGCGATGCGCGGATCGCCGGTGGTCGGGTCGCCGTCGCCCAGGACCACCAGGTTTTTCCCCTGCATCGCCAGCCTGGTGCGGAAGCAGAAGCCCTCCCCCAGCCGCTTCCGCACCACGGCGGACGTGAGGATCTTCTGGTTGCTGGCAGGAACAAGCGCCCGGGACGACTTGACCTCACACAGCACCGCCCCGTCGCGGAGCCGAACGGCATGCAGGCCGACCGCCGCGCCTGTCTCGGCCCGGTAGCGGGCGACCAGGGCGGCGACCGTCTTGGCCAGCGGCGAAGGCGCCGGCGGACCGGCGGCCCGCAGCGCGCCGCAGACAAGAAGCACACACGCAACCCAACTGCTAGTCCGGACGGCGCGGCTCACTATGAGAATCCTGCCTTGGGTCAGCTGAGATCGTGGCAGCCCGGGCTCTCGGTCCCACGGTCCGGTCGTCTCCGAAACAGGTCCCCACGGACCGGGCCGCCTGGACCAGCGGGTCGTCCGCCGGGACCGTCTTGATCCTGCCGGCAATGGCGTCAATCGGCACCGAATCGATCTTCCCGCCCCGGAACACGACCAGCTCGCCGAACCGTCCGGCCATCACCAGCTCCACGGCGTGGTGGGCCAGCATGGTCCCCAGCACGCGGTCGAACGCGGTGGGCGTGCCGCCGCGCTGAATGTGCCCCAGCACGATGGAGCGGCTCTCCAGGCCGGTGGCCCTCTCAATCTCGCTGGCCACGCACTTGGCCACGCCGCCCAGGCGCAGCGGGTCGGGCGAGGACTTGTCCATGTGGTCGACGATCATCTCCCCGCCGGCCGGGTACGCCCCCTCGCCCGCGGCGATGATCGTGAAACGCTTGCCGTGCTTGGAACGCTCCACGCACCTGGCCGCCACGGCGTCGATGCGGAAGGGAATCTCCGGGATGAGGATGACGTCCGCCCCGGACGCCACCCCCGCCCGCAGGGCCAGCCAACCGGCGTACCGGCCCATGAGCTCCACCACCATCACCCGGTGATGGCTGGAGGCCGTGGTGTGCACCTTGTCCAGCGCGTCGGCGGCGGTGGCCGCGGCCGTGTCGTGGCCGAACGTAATGTCCGTCTCGGGCAGGTCGTTGTCGATGGTCTTGGGCACGCCGACGACCTTGAGCCCGTGGCGAATGAGGTGGTTCGCCCCGGCCATGGTACCGTCGCCGCCAATGACCACCAGGGCGTCGAGCTTCCACCGCCGATAGTGCTCGATGACCTCGTCGGTCACGTCGCGGTGGGTCCACTGGCCGTCTTTCCAGATGGCGTACCTGGCGGGGTCAGCCTTGTTGCACGCGCCCAGGATCGTCCCGCCGCTGGTGAGGATATTGGACACCTCGGTGGGGTCCATCACGTGCATGCGGTTTTCGATCAGCCCCAGATACCCGTCCTCGATGCCCACCACTTCCAGCCCGTAGCGGTAGATACCGGTCTTGACAACGCCCCGGATGACCGCGTTCAGCCCGGGACAGTCCCCCCCGCCGGTCAATACGCCGATGCGACGAACGCCGTGCTTTTCCATGGATACCTCGCTAGCGCCACACTGCCCGTATCTCCACGAGGGGCACGGGGATATCTTTTACCTCACCGGGCGGGAATTTGCACGCCTCCGCCCGGAAGCGGAATTGTCTGCCGAGGCGCTGGCAGAACCCGCCGCGCCCGGTTACAATAGGTGGGAGGTGTCGCTAAGGGAGAGGTTCATCCGATGGAGCGGCGTTCAAGAGCAGATCGCAGGCGGCACGTTCGCTACCCCATGGCAACGACGGTGCAGTTCTATCACGGCCCATCGAGGCGGGAATTTCCGGCTCGGACGGTGGATATTTCCTCGGGCGGGTTGCTGATGTACATCCCCGCTTCCGTGCCGGTGGCGCCGGGCCAGCCCATCCGGTTGACCATCGGCTGTCACAATCGTCCCGAGCTTGCCGGCCTCGGCGACCACCCTCTCGACGCGACCATCGTCCGCGTGGACCGCCACAAGATGCTCAGTCTCGGGCATCTTCCGGTGGGCGTTCGCTTCGTCCAACCCCAGACGTGATTGGGCCTCGTGCCGCCGATGGAACAGCCTTGTCCCTCGGCGCTGTAACTACGCGCCGGCCGGGCCCGCCGACGGCGCAGGATACCTCACGTGCATCAGGCACAATCCCCCCGGGGGGGCGGTCGGCCCGGCCAGCCGGCGGTCCCGCCCTGCCAGGATGCGGTCGACCGTTTGCACCTCCCACCTCCCGCGGCCGATCTCGATCAGGGTTCCGACGATGTTTCGAACCATCCTGTACAGGAACCCGCTGGCGCAAACGGTCACGTGCAGCTCGTCTCCGGCGGCGCTGACGTCGCAGCGGGTCAACGTACGGACGGTATTCTCTCGCCGCTCGGCCGAGTAGGCAAACGCGCGAAAATCGTGCTCTCCCAGCAGCCGACTGGCCGCCGCTGCCATCCGCGGCGCCTCCAGCGGCCGGGGATAATGATACACCTGATTGACCAGCATCACCGGCCTGGCCGGGCCCAGGTGGATGCGATACCGATAGGTCTTATCCAAGGCCCAGCGCGAGGCGTGGAAGGCGGCGGGCACCTCCTCGGCCGAGAGCACCGAGATGTCGGCTGGGCACCTCCCGTCGATCGCCGGCCGCAGGTTCGCCAGCGGAATCCGCCGGTTGGTCGTGAGGAAATTCGCGACCTGCCCGGCGGCGTGAACGCCGGCGTCAGTCCGCCCGGCCCCGTTGACGACAACGTCGTGGCCCACCAGGCTGCCAATGACCTCCTCCAGGCAGCCCTGGATGGTCGGCACCTCACCCGGCTGGCGCTGCCAGCCGTGGTAGCGAGTCCCGTCGTAGGCAATCACCAGCTTGATGTTCTGCCCGCCGGCCGACATGCTCTGCGCCGAGCCGCCCATGCGGAAATCTTCCTCGCCCACCGAGGCGTTATCAAGTCCCGGCAACGCTCCCGGTCAACGAGGTGCCGCAACCGGTGGTGCACCGGTCAGCGGCTGGTTCCCGCCGGCTCCAAGCGCTGAGAAGGACGCTCGATGACCACGCCCTCGATGACGACGTCATCGAACCCGGCCGGGTAGTCGCCGGCTTCCAGGCCGACGTAAACAGAGGTGTATTGCGGTTCCCTGGCGGCGTGGGGGGTCTCTTGCCGGCACAGAAGCTGGTCATTGACGGTCCACGTAAAGGTGCTCTGCCCGTCCCAGGCCGCCTCGACGCGGTACGTGCTGCCGCGCGCCACTCGAACCCTAGGGCTGTTCCACACTTGCCGGCCGCCGTCCCGCAGGCTCGAGCCGCGGTTGTTGTAGCTGCCCAGCTCAAACCTCACTTCGTATGCCCGGAAGGCGGGATCGTTGTGCCGAAGAAAGCAGATCGTCCCGCCCAGCTGCTGCTGTCCGCTGACCAGGTAGCGCAAGGTCAGGGGCTTGTCGGCGCGGAAGTGCAGCCGGCTGGCAATTTGAGCCCGTCCGGGGCGCTGCGGCCCGGCCAGCAGGGCCTGCATGGACGCGGCGACCTTCCAGGGGCCCTCCTGCACGGACCAGTCGCCGAGCTGTGAATCGTCTGAAAAATCGTACGAAACCCGCACGCACCCCCCGGGCAGCACCTCGAGCTTCCCCGCCAGCCCACCGTAGGCCATCTTCAACCGGCCGACGAACAGGTCGGCGGGGCTTTCTCCGGCCAGCCGCTCCGCCCGCGTCAGCAGCAGCCGGGCCTTCGTCGCCGCCGGGCCCTTGGCCTGGGTCCCCAGGGAATCTCGGCAGATGCCCGCCGCCGCCGAGGCGATGCACCTCCCGGCCTTGCCAGTCTCCGCCTGCTGGGCCAGGTCGCAGAGCTTCTCAACAATATCATTGCACTTGTCGGCCGGGGGGATTGCCTTGGGGTCTTTCCGATGCGCGGCCGCCGCGGCCACGGCAGCTTCGTCGGGGTGGCCCGAGCCGGCGAGCCAGCTTCCGGCCTCGGCGATGTCCCCGTCCGTGAGCAGGTAGATGAAGGCCAGTTCCTTCTTCGCGGCCTTGATCCCTTCCTCATCGCCGGCTTCCCGGGCCCGGGCGAGAGAGCCCTCGGCCCGGCGGATCCGCAGGGATCGCTCCCGGACTGTCTTGGCCTGCCGGGTCGCCGCGTCCAGCCGATCTTTGTGCTCGGCGAGTCTGTAGGCGTTGACCATGGCCCGCGCGTCGCTGAGAACGGACTCGGCCTCGGCAAGCTCGTGCTTGTCCAGCAGCGCCTCAGCCAGGGAGATTTCCGCGTTCACCACGGCGGAGACCATGGGTGCGATGAGCTTTCTGGCCGCCCCGGCGCGGTGGGCCGTCGTGTAGCGCTGCCTGGCAATCTCCAGTGCCAGCCGATGCTTCCTGACCGGATCCAGCGCCCCCAGTTGATCAGCCATCTTCAGCGCCTGCTCAGCCACGCTGGCGCCGTCGGCGGTCCCGAGTGAGGCGGTCAGTCTGACGGCCTCCACGGCAAGCAGGTGTCGCACCAGGGGAGGATTGCCGGACTCGGCCGCCGCCGTCATCAGCTCCCAGGCCAGCTCGATATTGTCCTGGACGTCCGCGCTGGCCATGGCCTCGGCGATCCGCCGGCCGTACAAGTCTTTGACCAGCTTGGCCTCGGCCGTCGGCTGGGTGGCCGGCGCAGCGGGGGCGGTCGCAGCCCCAAGCCACAGCAACCCGACAAGCGGCAGACGCCAAGGCATCCTGTCCTCCTGCCTCAGGGCGCACCCAATGGGGTCCAATCAGCAGACATCATAGACACACACATAGTGTCTAACCCCAGTTGGCGGCAAATGCTTCGCGGCTTTTTCAGAAACCCTGCCGGCAGGCCTCCGGACCGGCGTTACAACTCGTTGAGCTTCTCCGCGATCTGGACGGCGTTGAGGGCGGCGCCTTTGCGGATCTGGTCGCCGCTGACGAACATATCGACGCCGCGGCCGTCCGGCTGGGAGATGTCCCGCCGGATACGCCCTACCAGGACCTCGTCCTGGTCGGTGGCGTCCAGTGGCATGGGGAAATAGTTCCTCCGGCGGTCATCGACGATCCTGACGCCCGGCGCGGCCGAGAGGATCTCGCGGACCTCCTCCTCGGTGATGGGACGGGTGAACTGGAGGTTGATCGCCTCGCTGTGGGCCCGCAGCACGGGCACGCGGACGCAGGTGGCCGTGATCAGGATGTCCGGGTCGTGAAAGATCTTCCGCGTCTCCCGGACCATCTTGGTCTCTTCCAAGTTGTAGCCGTCCTCGCCGATCTCGCTGTTGTGGCTGAAGACGTTGAAGGCGGCCACGTGCGGCAGCACGGTGGGCGTAAAGGGCTTGCCCTCAAGCATGGCCCGGGCGCCCTCTTGCAGCTCGGCCATGGCCCTGGCCCCGGCCCCGCTGGCCGCCTGGTAGGTGCTCACGACGATCCGCCGTACCGGATTGACTTTATGCAGCGGCCAGACCGGCACGTTCATGATGATCGTGGAGCAGTTGGGATTGGCGATGATGCCCTTGTGCCTGGCAATGTCCTGCGGGTTGATCTCCGGGATCACCAGCGGCACCTCCGGCTCCATGCGGAAGGCCGATGTGTTGTCCACAACCACGCACCCGGCCGACACGGCGACCGGCGCGAACTTCCTGGAGATGCTGCCGCCGGCCGATGCCAGCACCAGCTCCACGCCCTTGAAACTGCCCTCGGTGACCTCCTCGACGGGCAGCTCTTGCCCGCGGAAGGGCAGCTTCTTGCCGGCGGAGCGCTGCGAGGCCAACAGCTTCAGGCTGGCCAGCGGGAAGTCCCGCTGCTGGAGGATCTTGAGAAACTCCGTGCCGACGGCCCCGGTTGCCCCCAGGATGGCTGTCCTGTAACCCATGTTCTCGGTGCGGGCAGTCGGGCCCGCCCTGCCAAAGCGCATGTCCTCGTGTATGTTCAGCGCCCGGCCCCCGCTCGAACCAAGCAGGATAGCAGAAAGCCAGGAAGCGGCCAAGGCAATTTACAGCAAGCGCTGCTGCCGCATCCACTCCACAGCCCGAGCCATGGTGCTCTCGGGCGTGTACTTTGGCTGGTAACCCAATTCTCGCCGGGCCTTCGAGATGTCCGGGCACATGTGGAAGCGGAAGTGATTGTTGGCGCCGACGTCCGGCATGACCTCGCGCGTGAACTGCTCGAACGAGACCCGCCGGATGGGGATGGCCACGCCGTGAATCTCAGAAAAGAGTTCCACCATTTGCGTGGCGGTGAGTGCGTAGGCCGAGCCGACGTTGAACAGCTCCCCCGCCGCGGCGTCGGGGCTTTCCACCGCCCGCCAGAAGCCCTGGGCGACGTCCTCGGCGTCGCACGGCCCGATCAGCGTGTTGCAGCCACGAAAAAGTGTCACCGGCTCGCCGCGGGCGTGGGCGCGGTGGACCTCGATGTCCCGCCCGCCGCTCATCTCCAGCGGCACCTTGCCCGGGCCGCAGATGTTCGGCGGCAGGATCGCCGTAAAGGCCACGCCGTCGCGCCGGGCGCAGCGTTGAAGCTCGACCAGCTCGTCCATCCTGCGCTGGTACGCCTCGACCAGCGCCGGCCCGAAGCGGACCTCGGGCGTGGGCACCACCGCCGGCGGCCCGAGCATCCACAGCGACCCGCACCAGATGAAGTGGCGGCACCTGTCCCGCAGGGCCTCGTATACGGCCGTGGCCTGCGCCTGGACGATATCAATCAGTGCGTCGCAGCCCTGCTCGGCCAGAAATGCCGGTCGGTCCGTCTCGGGCACCTTCAGCAGCTTCACCTTCTCCCAGGCCTTGCCCGCCGGCCTGGGCCGCCGGCCGCGCGTCGCCACCAGCACCTCGTGGCCAAGCTCAACCAACTGAGGAACCAGAAAGCCGCCAATGTGCCCCGTCCCGCCAATGACCATCACTCGCATCGGTGTTTCCTTTCTAGAGTGACCGGATCATACGCCCCCCGCCGGCGGCAGTGCCATTCTCCGCCTGCCCGGTTTCAGTTATACTGCCATCCGCAACCTGACCCAGGCAAGGAGACCCGTAACATGCGCGACATTCGCGTCGGGGCCGCACAGTTCGAAAACCGGGACAACGACAAGGACTACAACCTCTCGCGGATCGCCGCCCTCACCCGCCAGGCCGTCGAGCAGGGCGCCGAGATCGTCAGCTTCCACGAGGGCAGCATCACCGGCTACACCTTCGTCCAGACGCTCAGCAAGCAGCAGCTCGCTGAGCTGGCCGAGCCGGTCCCCGACGGGCCTTCCACCCGCAGGCTCATCGAAATCGCCCGCGAACACGCCGCCGTCGTCATGGCCGGGCTGGTCGAGGCCAGCAACGGGAAGTTCCACAACACCTACGTCACCGTTGGGCCGGATGGATTCATCACCAAGTTCTCCAAGCTGCATCCGTTCGTGAACCCGCACCTGACCCCCGGCGACCGCTACAACGTCATCGACCTGCTGGCGGCCAAGGTCGGGTTCCTCATCTGCTACGACAACAACCTGCCTGAGAACGTCCGCATCACGGCGCTGATGGGGGCGGACATTATCTTCATGCCGCACGTGACCGGCTGCCTGCCGTCCGAGATGCCCGGCCGCGGCACCGTGGACAAGGCCCTGTGGGACAACCGCGAGCGTGACCCGGTGCGGCTGCGGATGGAGTTCCGCGGGCCCAAGGGGCGGGACTGGCTGATGAAGTTCATCCCCACCCGCGCCTTCGAGAACGGCGTGTACGCCGTATTCACCAACAACATCGGCGTGGACTTCGACACCATCAAGCCCGGGCTGGCCATGATCATCGACCCCTTCGGGGAGATCCTCGTCGAAAGCCACAAGCTTGGCGACGACGTGGTGGTCGGCCTGCTGACGCCGGAAAAGCTGGATGCGGCCTCGGGCCGGCAGCGCTACATCCCGGCCCGCCGGCCGGAGTTATACGGCAAGCTGGTCGAGCCGCATCCCGCCGGGGTTAAGCCAGTCACGAAGCCCGGCTGGAAGCGGACCTTCGACAAGCCGGATTGAACCGGCCGTCTGAGGCGATTTGCGTTACCATCAGGGCGATTTGGCCGTATAATTCATGAAGGTCGGCCGGTGGAAGGCCGCTCCCCGTGCCCTAGGCACGGGGGGAGGAAAGTCCGAGCACCACTGAACCGCGGTGGTGGGTAACGCCCACCGTCCTGCGAAGTCCCTTGCGGACGAAGCGGGATAGGGAAAGTGCCACAGAAAGCAAACCGCCCTCCGAAGCCCGGCCGACAGGCCTGGCCAAGGAGGGTAAGGGTGAAAGGGTGCGGTAAGAGCGCACCGCAGCGGCGGTGACGTCGCTGGCACGGCAAACCCCACCGGGTGCAAGGCCAAGCAGCGGTCGTGAGGACTGCGAACGTCCCGGCCCGCCGGGATCGCGTTCGGAGCCTCGGGGCAGGTTCAGGCCAACACAGGTGCCCGAATGCAATCGCGTCTGGGCGCTCGACCGCGGGTAGGCCGCGTTCCCGAGTCATCGGGAAGAGCCCGTCAGCAATGGCGGGTCCAGACAAATGGCCTTCGTCCCGGCGCCGGGGCCCGCCGATGCCGGGAAACAGAACTCGGCTTACAGCCGGCCGACCCGGGCTATTATTTGCTCGTTTGATTTCGCGCCGACGCCGACTAAACTGTGGGCTGCTCACCCTTGCGGTGCGCATTGAAAGCCGAGCACGGGGCGTAGCTCAGCTTGGATAGAGCGCTGCGTTCGGGACGCAGAGGTCGCTGGTTCAAATCCAGTCGCCCCGACATTGAGAAAGGCTGATCCGACCGGATCAGCCTTTCTCAATGTCGGAAGCACGGCGCAGCCGGGCTGGCGACGCGCAGCGGCGGCGGCGATGGATTCCTTCGAGCCGGT
>LJUF01000220.1 GCA_001303665.1 Phycisphaerae bacterium SM23_33
GATCCACAGCGGCATCGACCACACGTTGCCCAACGTCCCCCAGCCGATGGCCATCGCGTTGGCCCGCCCTTTCCTGTCATACGATCCCAGCAGCAGCCCGCGGGCCGTCATCGCCTCCATCACCTCGGCAAAGTACTCCTGGTAGCCAATCTCTTTTCGTTCCATGTGGGTCTCCCGTGCTTGGATGATGTTATCCGCCAGGCCGCCGGGAAATGCAAGAGCCGCCGCGGCCGGCGCATTCGGGGACGACGGTCCAGGGTAAACACCTGAGAGAGGGCTCAGGTATCTACAGGTGGCAATTTGGGGGATTTGGAGAGCGGTTTTGAGTATCCGCTGAACCCCTTTTGACGGGATTTGAACGCCTTCTGGAACAGCCCCCTCACGCCCCCGGCCGGAGGTCGTCCGCGCAACACGTTGTAAACACAAGGCTTGTCGCAGGCAGCCGGCTCCGCCCGCCCGACGGCCACCCCCCCGCCTCCGAGCCAAAAAGTCGTTCACTGGCCTCTTTTTGGGGCCTATTTTGCCCTCCAGCCAAGGGCCCCAAGGACTTGCGCCGCCTCACCTGCCTCAAAACCGCTCTCCAAATCCCCCAAATTGCCACCTGTAGATACCTGAGCCCTCTCTCAGGTGTTTACCCTGGACCGTCGTCCCCGAATGCGCCGGCCGCGGCGGGCGAGCGCGGCAGCCCCCGGCGAAGCAACGGAAGTAGCGTGGCATCCCGAAACAATCCTTCCGGTTGCGAAAAAAGCCGCCCAACTCAGCTCTGCAACCTGTTGACGCAATCCTGATCCGTGATACTATAGTCCAGTACTTGTGAGGGGCCTCATTTCCGGGCCAAGGCTTTTCGGAGGTTAGTTCCGTCCCGCAGGGACAGGTCCCCGGGGGACAAGCTCCAGCGCTCAGCGGTGTTGGTGTGCGCCGACGGAGCGGACAGTTGGCCTGTTCGTCCGGCAGGCACTGAGGCTTGACCGCGGCCGCGGGTGGCCGCCGGGAACACGAAGGGGACAACGGCAATGAAACGGACACGCGTCATTGGCCCGGGCAGGCAGGCCGCCCTGATCTTAGTGTTGTTGGCTGTGTCGGCTCATCCGCTTCTTGGGCAGACCTGGTGGCAGCACGACCCGGCCGAGCCCGGCGACTGGTTCGATCCGGCCAACTGGTCGGCCGGCCTGCCGAGCGCCGCCAACGACGGCTACATTGACAACGGTGGCACGGCGGTGATCGCAGCGGACGTGGCCGACCCGTTTCGCTGTTACGTCGGCGACACCGGCGATGGCGCGGTCATCCACTCCAGCGGGACGGTGTCCTCCGGCTACTTTTTCCTCGCCCGCAGCGAAGGAAGCGCCGGCACGTACGAACTTAGCGGGGACGCCACGCTCAACGCCGGCCCGAGTCTTACTGGCCTGGGTGTCGCCGAGTTCGTCCAGGCCGGTGGCACGACCACTACGGGGGGCCTCACCGTCGGCTGCCATGACATAGGCCAGGCTCATTACTTGCTCCAGTCCGGCTCCCTGCAGGTGTCCCAGGAGCTAACCGTCTGTACCAACGGGCTCTTCGAGCAGACTGGGGGCACGAGCCACGCCGCCTACACCTCCGTGGGCTATGGCCAGTCTGGCGGTGGAACCTTTCGCCTGACCGGCGGCACCCACGATGTATGTGGCCGCGTCTGCGTCAACAGCGAGCCGGGCATGCCCAACGAACCCCGCTTCGAACTGGGCGGCACCGGCCGCCTGGAAACGCCGCAGCTTTGGATTGGCAACTACGGCCGGGGCCGGTTCGTCCAGACCGGCGGAGAGTGCCTCGTCCAGTCCGACCTGGAGATCGGGGCCGGCCAGTACAACTCCTTTTACGAACTGCACGGCGGGTCGCTGTCCGCCGGGATCATCTACGTGGGCGACGATTGGTATGACCAGCCAATGGGCACGTTCGTCCAGAGCGGCGGAAGCCTCACGGCCGGCAAGCTCATGGTCAACCTGGCAAGCCGCTTTGAGTTCACGGGAGGGCAGATGGCCTTCAACGGCGGCTTGCTGAACGAGGGCACCTTCGACTTCGTCGCCGTGGGCGGGCCGCTGGAGCTGGCCGGCGGGTCCATGCTGGACTTGAGCAAGGGCACCATCGCCAACCCCGCCAACGGGCGGATCAACGCCGCCGCCAACACGCTGGTGATGTTTCCGGCCGGGTTCGATCCGGGCGCCGAGCTGGCAAGCTATACCTCTGCCGGCGTGACGCACGTTGCGGGCACGACCATGACCGTTCCCGCCGACCAGCATCTCGTTGCCTTCGGGGCCATTGACGGGCATGTCCGCTGCGAGGGCTCGCTTCGCGTGGCCGATTCGCTCGACCGCCTCGACATCACCGACGGCCTGGAAGTGGCGGCGGGCGCCTCGGTCGATTTTGGCAGCGGCAGGCTGACAGTCGAGGACGCCGTCTCCGGCGTCAGCGGCGGGGAAATGAGAGGCGGGTACGCGACCGTCGGCCAGCAAGGAAGCGGAACCTTCATCCAGAACGGCGGGTCTGTGTGGCTGGAACATGAGATGATCCTCGCCGACCAGCCCGGCTCGGATGGGAGCTATCTCCTTTCTGGCGGCGAGGCCTCGGCGTTCCAGGGCGAAATCGGCAAAGCCGGCACCGGCCGGGTGGTTCACACCAGCGGCAGGCTGACTTTGCGGAACAGCGACTCCTCCGGGGGGGAGTTTGGCCTGATGCTGGGGCGCGGCGAATACGCCAAGGGTATCTATGAGTTAAGCGGGGACGCTGAACTGGAGACCCATTCACCAGTCGTGGTCGGGGGCTGGTGGGGCGGAGACGGGCGCTTCACGCAGACGGGCGGGACCGTTCTGACGACCGCCTGGGTCACGGTGGGCGGCTACGCCGGACAGGGGATCTACGAGCTCCACGACGGGCGCTTTGAGGGCGCCGGCGTGGTGATCGGCGGCCTGGAGCAGAGCTGTGATGGCCAATTCATCCAGGACGGCGGCGACTGCGTTGTGTCCGGCTGGATGGCGGTGCGCTGGGGCGGCAGGTATGTCCTTTCCGGCACGGGAATGCTGCAGGCCTCGTTCGCGAGCATCGGCCAGAGCGGCCAGGGCCTGTTCACCCAGCAGGGCGGCGCATGCACCCTCGGCACGCTTGAGATCGCCGGCCACTGGGTCGATGACGACGGTACCTACGAGCTCGCGGCCGGGACATTGCAGGCGGGGGAGATCCTTCTCAGTGACACCTACTACGACGGCCGGGAGTTGGGGCACGCCTTGCTGCGGCAGACGGGCGGTGAGGCCCGGATGGGCCTTCTGGCCATCGCTCCGCAGGGGCGGTACGAGTATTCCGGCGGGACGCTGGAGATTTCAGAGGGCATCGACCTGAATGGTGAATTCGACCTGCTCGACAGCGACCGCCTCATCAAAGCCGCCGACGGCGCCGTCGTGGACATGCAGAGGGGAAGCTTCCTACGGGCGCAGAACGCCGGGCTCGTGGTGGGACAGAAATCGCTGACCCTCACCTCGCCAGGGGCAGACCCCAACACCATCTTCGGCAGCTTCAGCAGCGCCGGGATTGTCCACCAGGCCGGCAGCGGCGATCTGATCCTCCCCGCCGACTACGATCTGAAGATGTGGGGCGATTTCGGTGACCACGTGCTCTGCGAGGGCTCCCTGTCGGCGCGACAGGAGGGCGAGCTGAATCTAATCGGAGGGCTGGAGGTCCGGCCCGGAGGGACCGTAGATCTCAAGCAAGGGGATCTGATGGTTGACAACGACAGGTCCGGCATCACCGAGGGGCAACTAACCGCATTCTACGAGCACATTGGGTACGCGGGCGCGGGCCGCTTCGTCCAGAATGGGGGCAGCAACACTGTGCAATCGGACCTCCTCGTGGGCGCCGAACTCGGGTCCGACGGGACATACGAACTGCACGGCCCGGGGCAGCTTAACACGTATCGGCTGTATATAGGCACGGAAGGCGTCGGGCGCGTAGTCCAGACCGACGGCAGTTGCAGCGTTGGCTACTGCGTCTGCCTGGGCGACGAGTCCGGGCGCGGGACCTATGAACTGCAAGGCGGGCAAGTCTCGGCCGAGCGGATTCTCGTGGGCGGCTCCGGCGGCGGGCACTGGCTACAGACCGGTGGCACGGCGGAATCCGAGTCTCTGTTTGTCCTCGGCTCCGGGCAGTCTTCGTCCCTGGAATTGAGCGGCGGATCCCTTACGGCCAAGTACATTGGTATTACGGGAGAGGGTACGGCCGCGGCGTTCAGGCACACCGGGGGCACCGTCATCACCACAGACCCGGACTATGGGATAAATCTGGGGGACGCAAGCGGCCAATACGGTGCCTACGAACTGAGCCAGACCGGGCAGATCTTAGCGCAGAACATCTTCGTAGGCCACCACGGCCAGGGCGCCTTCACGCAGACCGGCGGAAGCAATATTGTAAATGACAAGCTCGTAATCGGCTACTGGACCCATGCGCAGGGGACCTACGAGCTCAGCGGCGGGAATCTCCAGGCCCGCACGGGCTATGTCGGTTACCGGGGGCAGGGGCGGGTCATCCATACCGGCGGCAGCCTTCATGTGACTGACCTGCACCTGGGATTCAGTTCGGGGGCGGACGGGACGTACAGCATCTCCGGCGGCAGTCTCGCCGCCGCGAATCTGAACGTCGGCGGCGACGGGGCCGGGACGTTCGAGCTAGCCGACGCGGCGGCGGAGATCAGGGTCTCTCGAGGCCTGCATTTTGGTCCGCGCAGCAGCTTCTCAGCGGTACCGGGCGCCGTTATCCGCATGGTCGGTGCGGCCTTCGAGAACGAGAGCACCGATCCGGCCGCGCTGGTCGGGCTCAACAACCTGCACCTCATCTTTGAGGGCGGGGGGTATTCTCGGCCGTTGGAAGTAGGCGGCAGGGACTTGGGGATGACGCTGGAGGGTCTGAAGGGCAACTTCGCGCTATCAGGGTTGACCGTCGGGGGAGCCCTGCCCGGGCGGGTCATGCTCGTTGACCAGACCGACAACCAGCCCGGGCTGGAAGCCCTTTACGTGACGAATCTGACGGTCAACGCTGGTTCCTACCTGGACCTCAATGGGCAGAAACTCTACTACCGCCGCGGCGCCATCGACCCAGCCGCCACGATCATCGGCGGGGATCCGATCGCCTTGATCAGGCTGTTCGCCTTGCGGGGGTACGAGCTGCCGGCGACGTTTACCCCCACCGGCGGCAACTATGGAATCGGCGGCCTGGCCATGTATGGGAACATGGAGGTCGAGGCCGACTGGGAGACCGGCCCGGAAACATACCAGGGGTGCTGGGCCCTGCTGGCTGCGTCGCTATGTGAAGACCACTCCTCCGCCGGGCTGGCATGGGGGGTGTTCCAGGACGGGGTATTCATACTTCAAGACGCGGAGGGGCAGGCCCTTGTCTCCGGCAATGTGAGGGACCTAGAATTGCGCGAACCGATCGACGGTGGCGGGCTACTCACCGGCAGCGGACTGCTGGAAGTAACAGAGGGCAGCCTCCGGGACTGGTTCCCCCCGTTGGAAGGGAATGTTGCCGAGATCAGCTTTCATCTGGACCCGGCCGACATCGACGGCTTCTCCCAGGCATTCAGCGCCATTTCCGATATCGCCCTCAAGCCAATCCCCGAGCCCGCCGCACTGGTATTCTTCGCCGCAGGCGGCGTCTTGCTGCTGAGGCGAAAGTCGGGGCGAAGCTGAGACCGCGATGAGCCGGCACCGCTGCTGGCGGGGTGCGTTACAGCAGACCCGAAGGGGACGTTCTCATTCTACAGAGGATCTTCCTCTGCAAGGAGGAGAAATGGGACAGGGGAGGAGAAATGGGACAGGCTACTTTTCTGTTGAGGAGGAGAAATGGGACAGGCTACTTTTCTGTTGACATAAGGCAGGTGCATGTGGTATGAGGGGACCATGCCCAGAACGGCCAGGGCGGCGACGGGGGGTATTTGTTGCCACGTGCTCAACCGCGGCAACGCACGGGCAGAGGTCTTCCATGACCAGGAAGACTACGCGGCCTTCATGGACCTGATGGGCCGGGCCTGCGGTCGCGTGGCCATGCGGGTGCTGGGCTGGTGCCTGATGCCGAACCATTTCCACCTGGTGCTCTGGCCCCGGGCCGACGGCGACCTGGGCCGATGGATGCAATGGTTGATGACCTCGCACGTTCGGCGGTATCATGGTCGCTACGGCAGCAGCGGCCACGTGTGGCAAGGGCGGTTCAAGTCGTTTCCGATTCAGCGGCGCCGGCCGCCGGCGAGGGCCCGGGCGGCCGGCCTGCTGGAAGCAGCCAACCCGCTGTGGCTGGTGCTTCGATACGTCGAGCGGAATGCCCTGCGGGCCAGGCTGGTGCGGCAGGCGGAGAAGTGGGCGTGGTCCTCGTTGCGCTGGTGGCTGCGGCCGGCGGACCCCCGGCCGGTACGCATCTGGCCGGCCGGCCGTCCGAAGAACTGGGCAGCCCTGGTCAACCGGCCGCTGAGCGAAGCGGAAGTGGCGGCGCTGCGGCGGAGCGTGAATCGTGGGACACCGTTGGGACAGGCCCTGTGGGTCCGGCGCGTGGCGGCCAAGCTGGGGCTGCAGCACAGCCTCCGCCCTCGCGGCCGACCGCCAAAGCGACCCGAAAAGTAGCCTGTCCCATTTCTTTTTCCTGTCCCATTTCTTTTTCTTTTTTTCGGTCAGCCTGACTGAGTATA
>LJUF01000221.1 GCA_001303665.1 Phycisphaerae bacterium SM23_33
TGGACTGCAAGCGCTTCGGCGAGGTGATGCATCGTTACCGGCAGCGATTCCTGGAGCGGGTGTACACCCCGGCGGAGCTGAAATACTGCCTGGGGCGGAAGCGCGAGCTGGAGCACCTGGCCGGGCGCTTCGCCGCCAAGGAGGCGGTGCTGAAGGTCCTGGGAACGGGCTGGCGAAAGGGGATCAACTGGACCGACGTCGAGATCCTCAACGACCCCTCGGGCCAGCCCAGGGTGAGCTTGCACGGGCGGTGCCTGGAAGTCGCTCAGGCCCGGAACATCCGGGAGATACTCATCTCCATCAGCCACATCGAGACGCACGCCATCGCCTCGGCCGTGGCCGCCGGCGGGTGAGCGCGGCGGTCAGGTGCGGCGCGGCCGGCCGGTGTCGGTGCTCTCGGGGCGGCCGAAGATCATCCGCCCGGCGGAGGTCTGAAGCACGGAGGTGACGATGATGGTCATTTCCTGGCCGAGGCGGTCGCGGCCCTGCTCGGCCACCACCATGGTGCCGTCGTCGAGGTAGCCCACGCCCTGGCCGATCTCCTCGCCCGGCTTGATGATCTTGACGGTGACGGTCTCCCCCGGCAGCACCACCGGCTTGAGGGCGTTGGCCAGGTCGTTGATGTTGATCACGTCCACACCCCGCAGCCGGGCAATCTTGTTCAGGTTGTAATCGTTGGTCACGATCCGCCCCCCCAGGTGCTGAGCCAGCGCCACCAGCTTCTGGTCCACCCCGGTGGCCTCCTCCACCGCCGGGGTCCGAATGTCCGTCAGCCGGATGTCGATCTTGTCGTTGCTCTGAAGCCGGTTGAGCATGTCCAGCCCCCGCCGCCCGCGGTTGCGCTTGAGCTTGTCGGAGGAATCCGCGATGTCCTGGATCTCCTCCAGCACGAAGCGCGGCACGATCAACTCGCTCTCCAGGATGCGGGTGTCGCCGATGTCGGCGATCCGCCCGTCGATGATGACCGAGGTGTCCAGCAGCATCGGCCGGGGGCCCTTGGCCTCCTTGGCGAACTCCACGTAGGGGATGATGAAGCGGAAGTCCTCCTTGGTCTGGAGCACGAAGGAAACGCACAGATAGATGACGAAGGCCCCCACCAGCAGCTTGATCATCGCCACCAGCGGCGAACGCATCGAGGGCGGCAGCGGCCCGCCGGCCTCCTCGGCGGCCTCCGCCTCCTCGGCGACCCTCTCCCGGGCCTCCTTTTTTCCGGCCGGTTGCGTCGTGCTCCCCGCCGGCGCCTTCCTCAGCCGCGCCCTCGGCTCCGTGGGACGCCCGGCGGGCACCTGGGCCGGCATGAACACCGAGGCCGCCAACTCCACCACCATCCCCAGGATGTAGGCCAGCACGATGCCCGCCACCACCCCGAAAAACAGCCCGCTGATGCCGCCCAGGCTCTTGTTGTGGAAGGCCGTGTCCGCCACCATCAAGGCCACCGCCAGCACCACCGGAATCATGATGACCAACGTGACCTTGATCAGCGGCGACAGCCCGATCGGCCGGCCGCTGAGGCGGTCCACCTGGGTCTCGCGGATCTCCTTGGTGGTGGCATAGCTGACGGCGATGAACAGCACCGCCAGCACGAACACCGCCCGGACAACGTGTAGCATCATCGTCCTGCCCTCGTCCGTATGAGTGAATGATCCTCAATGATACGAGCGCCGGAAATATACCACGGCCAAAGCGCCCAGGCACGCAAAATCCCCGCCCCGCACGCCCCCGTCCGCACCAAGCCCGGCCGCTGCGCCGGCCGGGTATCCTTTCCGTCCCCGTCCAGGGCCGCGACCTTCACTGCTCCGTGCCCTGCCGCAGGCACAGGCCCGCGTACGGGCAGCCGCCGCAAAGCCCATCCTCCCGGCGCCGGTATCGCCCCGTCCGCCGGCAGCCGACCAGCTCAGCCGCCAGGGCGGCCAGGCGCTTCTCCAGCGACGCCGGCGCGGCCCGGTCGGCCTGGAAGCGGTGCGACAACCCCGGCCGCAGGAAGTACACGGTGGCGTCGGTGACCTTGTCGCCGAGATGCCGCCGGGCGGCGGTGAGGTAGATCAGCATCTGAAGCTCGTACCGCCGGGCGTGCGACGGCACGTCCCGGGGGCCGAGGCGGTCGGACTTGTAGTCCACCACGTGCCAGGCCCCGGCGGCGTCCTCATAGAGCAGGTCGAGCTGGCCGGCCACCTCCATGCCCCCGGCCCGGAAGAGGATGGCCAGCTCGCGCAGGGCGCGGCGGGCGCCGCGGACGGAGGCCGCAAGCGGCCCGGCGGCAAAACGCTCGAGCATGCCGGCCAGCTCTCGTGCGATCGGGGCCGGGTCGAGCTCCAGCTCCATCTCGCCGGCGGCGCGGCGGACGAGCGAGCCCGCCTGGGCGGGCAGGTCGGCGGCGGAGAAGTCCAGCAGCTCCATGCAGCGGTGGAAGAGGCTACCGGCGGAGGCGGCGTCCAGGCGGCCTTCGGCCTGGCCGGCGGGCGGGGGCCGGACCGGCGCGCGGAGCTCGTGCCGCCAGTGGTAGAGCATGGGGCAGTGCTCGAAGTCGGCCAGGGCGGTGGCGGCGACGGCCCCGGCCGGCGTTTCGCCGGCCAGGCCCAGCAGCGGGCCCACCAGCGGCAGCTCGCAGGCCCGGGCGGAGGCGGCCAGCCCCGAGGCGAGCTGGTCGGCGCCGGCGGCGGCCGCCAGGATGCGCCGCCCCGGCGGCCTGGTTCGCCCCCGCGGCCGGGCGGCCTCCGGCGGCCTGAGCCGGGCCACCTCGGCCTGGAAGTCTTCGCCATAGGGGATGCGCTCGGCGCCGCGGTCGAGGGCCTGGCGGATCCCCAGGACGCCGTCGAGCTGGGCGAGGTAGCTGCTGCCGTCGCGGAACTGACCGTCCCGGCCGCGCCAGTCGGCCCCGACCAGGACCAGGTGGTCCTTGTGGCGGGTGGCGGCCACGTACAGCTTGCGGATGTCCTCCTCGACCAGCTCTTGCTTCTCGGCCTCGCGGGCCAGCCGGTAGCTGATGGGCTCCTCCCGGCCGTCGTCGTCGTTCTCGCCGGCGGACTGGGGCGGTATGCAGGTCAGCCCCCAATCGGGGCCGAACAGCAGCCCCGGCGTGCCGGGGCCGCGAAAGCCCGCGTTCAGGTCAGGAACCACCACCACGGGGAACTCCAGCCCCTTGGCCTTGTGGATGGTCATGAGGCGGACGACGTCCTCGGCCTCGCCGACCACGGCCGCCTGCTCGTACCGCCACTGGGCCAGCACGAACTCGCCGTAGCGCTTGACGAAGTCGGCCACCCCGATGTGCATCGGGGCGCCGGCCGCCTCGGCCGAGCGGGCCGCCGCCAGCAGCCGCCGCACGTTGCCCAGCATCCGCCGCCCGTTGAACTGCCCCAGCAGCACCGCGGCGTAGCCCGTCTCGGCCAGCAGCCTCTCGATCAGCGCCGCCGGGCCCAGGGCGTCCTTGGCCCGGTGCAGCCCCGCCAGCAGGTCGTGGGCGAACTGGAGCTGTCTCCGCTGCGGCTGGGCGAGGCGCTCCAGCACGCCCGGGCGGGTGAGCTTCTCGAAGTACGGCGGCTCGGCCGCGGCCGCCAGGTGCAGCAGCACGTTGTCGTCCAGGCCGAACATCGCGCTGCGAAGCACGCCGGCCAGGGCCACGTCGTCGAAGGGATTGTCAATGACCCGCAGGGCGTTGAGGACGTCGTACACCTCCTGCTGCCGGAAGAAGCCGGTGCCGGCCACCACGTAGTACGGCACGTCGCGCTGCTGGAGGGCCCGCTCGTACTCCAGCGACCAGGTCCTTCGGGCAAAGAGGATGGCCACGTCGCCGGGGCGGACGGCCCGCCAGTCGCCGGCCTGGCGGTCCCACACCAGCTTCTGCCGGCCGATCATCCAGGCAATCCGCTCGGCAGTCAGGTCGGCCTGGGCGGCGGCGATCGCCGCGGCGTTGGGGCTGTCATCGCACTCGGCCAGGAGCACCTCCACGCTGGGGCCCGGCGGCAGCTCCTTGCGGGCCGAGGCCATCGGCTCGTAGTCGGCCATCAGCTCGCCGAAGACGTGATTGATGAAGGCCACGCCGGCCCTGTGCATGCGGAAGGACTCATCCAGCGCGATCTGCGCGTCCCCGAAGCGGCCGCACAGGCGGGTGAACTCCTCGGCCCGGGCCCCGCGGAAGCGGTAGATGCTCTGCTTGATGTCGCCGACGATGAACAGCCTGCCGGGCGGCGGGCGGTCGCCGTCGGCCAGCAGGTTCCACAGCATCTGGAGCTGATGGGCGTCGGTGTCCTGGCACTCGTCCAGCAGCAGTTGGGTGAGCCCTTTTCGCAGGCCGCCGCGGACGGCGGGGTCCTGGCGAAGCAGCCGCCCCGTCAGGACGATGAGGTCGTCGAAGTCGAGCATTCCGGCGGCCCGCTTGGCCTGGTCGTACAGGTCGGCCGCCGCCGCGGCGAGCCCGGTGAGCGCGGCCAGGGACCCGGCCGCCTCGGCGTCGGCGTCGGCCAGCGGCTCGAACCAGATCGCCTCGACGGCGAATCGCTCCACGAACCGCCGCAGCCTGTCGCGGTACTGCTTCAGTGGGCCCCTGCCTCCCCAGGCCGCCGCCCGCCCCTTGCCGCCGGGCTTCTCGGTGAGGGCGCCGACCTGCTCGGGGGCGACCGCCGCCGGGTGCTGAAGGATTTGCCGGATGATGTCGAGCTTTTCGTACCGGTATCGCTCCAGCTTGTCTTCAGGGTCGCTGCATTCGTAACCCAGCAGGTAGTCCAGCTCACGGCGCAGCTTCTTGTCGCCCGCCAGGCCGGCCAGGTGCTGCCCGCGAAGGTCGGCCTGCCTGCCCCGCCAGCGCGCCAGGGTGGCGTCGGGGTCGGCGTAGTCCTGGGCGGCCCACTCGATGCGCTTCTCCGCCAGGGCGATGACGTCGTCCACGACGCGACCCAGGCTGGCGCGGGCGAGCAGCTCCAGGACGTCGGCCTGACCTTCCTCCACGGCCGCCAGGACCGCCGCCTGGGCCGACTCCGTGAGCATCTGGGCGGCCACCAGCTCGTCGGCGAAGACGGCGAAGTCCGGGTCCACGCCGGCCTCGATGGCGTGGCGGCGGAGCAGGCCCGCGCAGAAGCTGTGGATGGTGGAGATGTGGGCGGCCGGCAGCTCGGTGATCCAGTCGGCCAGGCGGCGGCGCTGCTGCGGGTCGTCAGTCTTGCCAATGGCGTCGAGCAGGACGTCCCTGACGCGGCTGAGCATCTCCAGGGCGGCCTTGTCGGTGAAGGTCAGGGCCACCAGGCGGTCGAAGGGGCTTTCGCCGTCGCCGGCGGCGGCCAGCAGCAGGGTGGTGAAGCGCCGCGCCAACACCAGCGTCTTGCCGCAGCCGGCTCCGCTGGTCAGGGCGATGCTCTCGCCGGCCCGCTCGACGGCGGCCTCGGCCTGGCGGGGCGTGAGTTCGGGCAGCTCACTCATCGTCGCCCTCCCCCCCGGCCGGGGCCGAGCCGCCCTTCCGCCGCGCCCGGTGATCGGAGTAATGACAGATGGTGCGATACGGGCACCAGCCGGGGCAGTCGTGCGCCGGCAGGGCGTCGAACCGGCCGCGGCGCATGCCGCCCACGCAGGCCGCCACCTGCTCCATGGAATGGGCGAGCTGCTCCTCGTAGTCGGCGGGCTCGCCCTCGCGGGCGCGGGGATGGCTGGAGGCGGTGAAATACCGGTGCCTGTGCTCGCGGACGTCGTGGTAGGCCCCGCCCGCCACCGGGCGGCCGAACATCGCCTCCAGGGCCTTGGCGTAGAGGGCAAGCTGGAGGTCGCGCCCCTGGACGATCTCGCGGCCGCCGGGGACGCGCCCGGTCTTGTAGTCCACCGCCAGCAGCGGCCCCTCCGCCCCGTCCACCCGGTCGATCTTTCCGCGCAGGCGGAGCTTGAGCGAGCCGGCCTGGATGGTCACCGGCTCGGGGCGGCTGGCCGGGTCCATGCGATCGTCGGGCAGGCCGGCGGCCCCGAAGCCCAGCTCGAAGTACACCGCGCCGCCCTGCCCGGCCTGGGTCTGCCGCTGGTCGGCCAAGTAGCCGGCCAGCAGGCGCTGCCAGAACCGCGTCTGCATCTCCCACAGTTGGGAATGGACGGCGGCCTCGGCCAGCCGGCGCTTCTCGGCCTCGACC
>LJUF01000222.1 GCA_001303665.1 Phycisphaerae bacterium SM23_33
CAGCAGCGGTGGGACACGGCCGGCTGCTACGGCAGCCCCATGGGGCTGACCGCGAACCTGGACCGGATGGCCGGGCGGGGGGGCTGCTTCGAGCACGCCTACACCTGCCAGCCGGTGTGCGCCCCGGCCCGGGCCAGCCTCCAGACCGGCAAGTACGCCCTGGCCACGGGCGTCTGGCGGAACGGCCTGGCCCTGCCGCCGACCGAGCGGACGCTGGCGCACTATTTCAAGCAGGCCGGCTACCGCGTGGGCTACGTCGGCAAGTGGCACCTGGGCGGCATGGGGGCCGAGCCCGTCCCGCCGGAGCTGCGCGGCGGATACGCCGACTGCTGGCTGGCCTCCGACGTGCTGGAGTTCACCTCTCACCCCTACGAGGGACACGTCTTCGACGATGGCGGCCGGGCGGTGGAGTTCAAGAACCAGTACCGCGTGGACGCCCTGACCGACTGGGCCCTGGAGTTCATCGGGCGCGGCGGCGAGCCGTTCTTCCTCTTCCTCAGCTACATCGAGCCCCACCAGCAGAATGACATGAAGCGGCTGGTGGCCCCCGACGGCTACGCCGAGAGGTACCGCAACTGCCACGTCCCGGCCGACCTGCGGAACCTGCCCGGCGACTGGATGCGCGAGCTTCCCGACTACTACGGCATGTGCGCCCGGCTGGACGAGGCCCTGGGCAGGATGCTGGCCCGGCTGGATGAGAAGGGCCTGAGCGACAGCACGATCGTGCTGTTTACCTCCGACCACGGCTGCCACTTCCGCACCCGCAACAGCGAGTACAAGCGCTGCTGTTACGACGGCTGCATCCGCATCCCCATGGTCTTCCAGGGTCCGGGGTTCGACCGCCGCTCGGTGATCCCCGAACTGGTCAGCCTGGTGGACCTGCCGCCGACGCTGCTGGCCGCCGCCGGGCTGCCCGTGCCCGAGGCCATGCAAGGCCGCTCTGTGCTGCCGCTCCTGGACCGCCGCAACGATGACTGGCCCGAAGAGGCCTTCCTCCAGATCAGCGAGGCCGAGGTCGGCCGCGCCATCCGCACCCGCCGCTGGAAGTACAGTGTGTATGCCCCCGGTCGCGACGGCGGCCGGCACGGCGACGACGGCGGCCAGGGCTACGTCGAACGCTACCTGTACGACCTGGCCGCCGACCCGGCCGAGCAGGTCAACCTCGTCGGCCGGCCGCAGTATCGCGAGGTCGCCGACCGGCTGCGAGAGCGCCTCATCCAGCGCATGCTCGCCGCCGGCGAACCCCAGCCCACCATCCGTCCGGCCGGCTTCTACGCCTGATTCGCCGCCCCGGACCCATTGACCGATCAGTCGGTTTCGGTTTTTCGTCGATCATTCTCGCCAATTCGGGTGCTTACCCGCTTGACAGGTATCCCAATGTGTTGTATGATCGTTCTCAGCCTGGGGACATTTCCTCTCGGAGGTTAGCTCCGCTCGAGCGCTCATGGTTTGTTACTGTGCGCTGACGAAAGGGCCGCTTCCCGACGTGTCGGCATTCCGTCAGGTTGAATGCAGAGCGGGTTGGTGGAAAAGCAATCCACTCGCAACGGCCTGGTGAGGGAGTGAGGGGCATGACGCGAGCACGATCTTTCTCAATAGCGAGCGGCTTTCTGTGCATGATCTTTGCGGCCTGCTCGTTGAGTCCCGGCGCGGAGCTCACATCCTGGGTGCGGGATGCGGCGACCCCAGGGTCCTGGCACGACCCGGGTAACTGGACCACGCGGGTGCCGGGCTCCGAGAGCACGGCCCTCATCGATAACCGCGGAACCGCAGAGATAGCCGCCGGTGATGCCGATGCAAATGCCCTTCTTGTGGGATTGGTGGGAGGCGGCGCGGTTGTTCACACTGCTGGAACGTTCACCGTCCACAATGTGTCGGTGCCCGCATTCGTACTGGGTCGAACTGAGGCGGCGAACGGCGCCTACGAACTCGGGGGCAGCGGACGGATTCTTGCTCCGGCGGAGTATGTCGGGTACTCGGGCACGGGAGAGTTCTACCAGTACGGCGGGACGAACGCCATAGCCGGCAACCTCTGCCTGGCGTACGGTGGCGTGGGCTCCGGAACCTACTACCTCGGCCAGGGCCTCCTCGAGACGGTGAACGAATACATCGGCGGGGATCCGGAAGACGACGACTGTCTGACCTCCTGCACAGCCGAGCTGAGCCAGGACGCAGGAACTCACCTGGTTCACGAGGCCTTGGTCGTGGGGGCAAGTTTCTTCTCCGTGGGGACGTTCAACCTGAACGATGGGACCCTGGGCGCCGGCGGCGTCATTGTGGGTAACTACGGAACGGGCTATTTCAATCAGAACGGCGGGCGGCACACGGTCGCGGGCCAGCTCCTCCTGGGGAACGAAACGAGCAGCGAGGGCACATACTCACTGAGTGGTGGGGAGCTTGAAACCAACCAGACGAGGGTCGGAAGCCGCTTCCTGACACGCGGCGTCTTCAAGCAGACCGGGGGCACGCACACCACCGGGGGTCTGGAGGTGGGCAGACAGTCCTCCAGCTCAGGCTCGTACGTGATGACGGGCGGTCAACTGGCAGTCGGCTGGATCTCGATAGGCCGGGGATGGTTCGCGCAGTCCGGCGATTCGTGCGTCACTGCCGAAAGCATTAGTTCCAGCATGTTCGGCCATTATGAGATCGCCGGTGGAGAGTTGATCCTCGACCACGCTTGGGAAGGAGCCATCAGTCAGAAGGGCGGAACTGTCACGGTGGCGGACCTGGCCACGACGTATGCTATCCACGGCGGGTCGCTGATTGCCGGAAGGTTTAGGGCCCGCGGTGAGTTCACCATCGCTAGTCCGGAGGCGGGGATCACGATTACCGAAGGGCTGTCCTTCGGCGGCTCGACGGAGCTTACGGCGGTCCCGGGCAGTTGCATCCACATGGCCGGGGCGTCTCTCAGCAGCACAAGCCACCACGCGCCGAACCTTCACGACCTGGTCAATCTCGAGATGGTCTTCGAAGGCGGGGTCAACGTGGTGAGTACCTTTGAGGTGGCGGGGGCCGAAGGCGGTGGGTTCGTCGGGAACTTCGCTTTGGGCCGCCTCACCCTGGGCAATTCGGACGTGGGGAGAGTGCAACTGGTGGATCTGTCGGACAACCTGGAGGACGGCGAAAGCGAGTGCCTGTTCGTGCTGGCCATGGAGATCGGGGTCGGGTCGTCCCTCGACCTGAACGCCCTGACGCTGTATGTTGACGGCGACGTTGAGGTTATTCTCGATACCTACATTGGCGGGGGAAACAACGGAAGGCTTCTCGACAGCACGCTCGCGGGCGCACAGTATCTCGACGCCGTTTACGATTCGGCTAACGACTGGACGACAGTCAAAGTGATCCCCGAGCCGGCCGCGGCGGCGCTGCTGTCGTTGGGCATGCTCGCGATGATCTGTCGTCGGAAGCGATAGCGGTCCCCTCAAGGTCACCAAGACAACTGTGCGCGGCCGGCGAACCCGCCGCGGTAGATCCTGATAGTCCGCTGCCTCTGTGGCGGTCGCTGCTTCTCAGGCCGGGTATTTGCCCAGCAGCTTCTTCAGCTCGGCGTTGGCGCGGCGGCGGATGTTCTCGCTCTTGCCGGTGCCGTGCTTCCGGGCCAGTTCCGTCAGCAGCCGCTCCATCTCGGCGGCGTTCACCGGCAGCTCCACCGGCTTGTTCTTGTAGCCGGCGATGTAGATGGCGTTGGACAGCTCCAGCTCGTTGATGCCCTCCTGCCCGGTGGCGGCCAGGGGCCTGCCGTGCAGGACGTGGCCGACGAAGGCGCGGATGATGTTGATGTGGCTGCCGCGGATGTTGGGCAGGGGCACGTCCCTCCAGGTGCATTCGGGCGGCCGCATGCCCGCCTTGGCGCCCAGCAGGTGTTTCCTGATGGACAGGACGTTCAGCTTGGCCAGCCGCAGCTTGCCGCCCTCGGCCACCAGCGTGCCCTTGTCGCCGCAGACCATCATCTGCTCCAGGCCGGGGGCCTCGGCCGTGGTGGCGTAGATGTACCCGGTCTTGCCCTTGCCGTAGTCCAGCACGGCGTTGGCGGTGTTCTCCACCTCAATCTTGTGGTGCCGGGTGTCGACGGTGGCGACCACGCGGCGCGGCATGCCGCCGATCCACTGGAACAGGTCCAGCGAGTGCGGGGCCTGGTTGATCAGCACGCCCCCGCCCTCGCCCAGCCAGGTGCCGCGCCAGGCCCCCGAGTCGTAGTAGAACTGGGTGCGGTACCAACTGGAGCAGATCATCTGCACGCGGAAGATCTCGCCGACGGCCCCGGCCTGGACCATGTCCTTCATCTTCCGCATTTCGGGGCGGTTGCGCTGCTGGAACATGACGCCCATGGCCACGCGGCGTTTTTTGCATTCGGCCACCGCGGCCCGGGCCGGGCCCACCGACACCGCCACGGGCTTCTCGCACAGCACGTGCAGGCCCCGCCGCGCCGCCGCGATGGTCAGCGGCGGGTGGTGGTAGTGCGGCGTGCCGATGATGACGGCATCTACCAGCCCCGAGTCCATCAGGGCGTAGCCGTCCTTGAACCAGGGCACGCCGTGTTCCTTCCCGAGCCTCTCGGCCATTTCGGGGCGGATATCCGCGACGGCCGCCAGGCGGAAGTCCCCGGCCTTGGCCTGAACGATCTGCCGGGCGTGGCTGCTGCCGATGACCCCGCACCCGATGATCCCAAACCGCACTCTCTTCATAACCGTCTTCCTTTCCTGCTCTGCTGGCGTACGCACGAGCCGGCAGTGTACCGGCCGCCCTGCCGCACGGCAAGGACGCATCGGCCGCCCCGCCGGCGCCGGGGCGGGACTTGGGTTTGCCGCCGGGGTGTTGGCAGCAGGGCGTGGGGGGGCTATAGTGGGCTTCGATGCAGCGTGTACGCGTAAAGATCGAAGGGCTGCGGGACCCGATGCAGGCCCGGAAGATCGCCCAGATGGGGGCGGACGCGATCGGGCTGGTGTTCGCCCCCTCGCCGCGCTGGGTGTCTCCGGAGCAGGCCCGGGCGGTGGCGGACGTGCTGCCGCCGCTGGTGGTGGCGGTGGGGGTGTTCGTGGACGCCGACGCCGAGGTCATCAACCGCGTCGCCGCCCGGGTCGGGCTGGCCATGGCGCAGCTTCACGGGGATGAGCCGCCGGAGATCGTGGAGTCGCTGAGCGTGCCGTGCATCAAGGCCTTCCGCGTTCGCACGCCGGAGTGGATCGCCGAGGTCCGAAGCTGGCTGGAGGGCGTGCGCTCGCGGCGGCGGGTGGCGGGCATCCTGCTGGACGCGTACAACCCGGAGGCCCGCGGGGGCACGGGCCAGCGGTTCAACTGGGAATGGGTGGCCGAGGCCCGCATGGCGGGCAAGACGGCCGGCCTGCCGCCGCTCGTGCTCGCCGGGGGACTGGACGACGCGAACGTCTCCGACGCCATCGAGATCGTGCAGCCCTGGGCCGTGGACGTCGCCAGCGGCGTGGAGGCCTCCCCCGGCGTCAAGGACCTGAAGAAGGTCGAAGACTTCATCCGCGCCACGCGCGAAGGCAAGGAGCTGCACAGCGAGTTCTGGTTGTGAGGCGGAGATGACGCCGCGCCAGCGAGTCCTTCAGGCCATCCAGCACGTCCAGCCGGACCGCGTCCCCATCGACTTCTGGGCGGCGCCCGACGTCTTCGAGCGCCTGCGGAACACCTGGGGCTTGGCCGACGATGAGGCCGTCCTGGACCGCATCGGCGTGGACCTGCGATATTTCAACGGGCCGGCCTTCGTCGGCCAGACCGGCCGGCCGGATGCCGACGGGATCGTCACCGACCACTGGGGGGTCCAGCGCAAGCTCAGCACCGTCCGCGGCAGCCGCCGCGACGGCACGGCCTACACCTGGACCTACAAGCACCTTCACGCCAGCCCGCTGGCCGGGGCCGAGACGGTGCGCGACGTCGAGCGGCACAACTGGCCGAGGGCGGAGATGTGGGATTACTCCGGCGTCGAGTCCGCCTGCCGGAGGCTGCGCGAGGCCGGCTGCGCCGTGGTGGCGGGGGCCGACCGGCTCGACCGCACCGCCCAGCTCAAGCCGGCCATGTACCTCCGCGGCGCC
>LJUF01000223.1 GCA_001303665.1 Phycisphaerae bacterium SM23_33
GCCAGCTCGAACTTCCCTGCCAGGTCGGGCTGCAACTGGTGCAGCACCTTCGAGAGCCGCTCCCACGAGGCCCGGTAATGGCCCTTCAGGTCCAGCAGGCGTTCGCTGCGGAGGCTCTTCACCGTGCCGGTAACGTCCGCCGCCAGCAGGCCGGAGTCAATCTTCAGCGGCTCCAGGACCAGCGTGTCCCCCCGGGGGTCCATCCGGGCGGTGAGCAGGAGGTCCACTCGCTTCTCGCTGACGGCCTCGGTGCCGCTTCCGGCCCGAAAGTCATCCACCCCGCCCTTGCCGGTCAGCCTAATCTCCTTTCCGCTCGAGCGGGCCGAGCCCGACCAGCCGAACCGGCCGGCCAGCGCCGGCGTCTCCTTCCAGCCGGCGATCGGCCGCGCCGCCGCCAGGCAGCCGGCCAGGTCCGCGGTCACGTCCACCCGGCCGTCGGCGACGATGTCCTGGCCGAAGCGGCAGCGGAGGTCCCGCGCGGTCAGGCCGGCAAAGTCGCTTTGCAGGACGACGGACTCGGCGGCGAAGGATTTGGCCGCCGGCTGAATCTCGGCTCCCGCCCAGCGCAGGGTGACGTCCTTGTCGGATACGGACTTGCCGCCCACGCGGAGGCCCTGGACCGTGGCGCTGCCGCCGGTGACGACGGGCGCCTCGGCCGACTTGCGGGCGGCCTTGGCCTCGGCGGATGCCACGCCGGCGTAGCCGGCCAGCCGCTTCAGCCCCAAGGCCTCGGCCTGGGCCGCCACGTACGCCAGGTCCGCCCGGTCCACCCGCACCTCCGCCTCAAAGGCCTTGGCGGCGGGGTCGTAGAATCCGCTGCCGGAAAAGGCAACGGCCGCCTCGGCGGAGGCGGCCTGGTGGAGCTTCCCGCCGCCGTTGAAGCCGATCTTTCCGTCGCGAGTCTGGCAGTCGCCGGCCAGCACGGCCCGCCCGGTCAATGTCGCCGCCTTGTCCAGCTTCAGGAACGGCCCGGCGGCGGCGACGCACCCGCCCAGGTCCGCGTCGAGCTCGAAGCGTGCGGCCACGGCGAGCGGGTCGGCGTAGCGGCAGTGGACCCCGTTGGCCGTCAGGTTTGCGATGCCGCTCCAGGCCACGACCGATTTCGCGGAAAAGGATTTGCTGCCGGGCTCGATCCGGGCCTCCGTCCAGCCCAGCTTCACGTCCCCCTTGGTCACCGCCTCGCCGTCCATGCGGAGGTCCTGCACCGCGGCCTCGCCAGCCGACTCGATGGCCGCCTGTCCCGCCGGTCGCGAGGCCGTGGCCGTCAGCCGCACCGTCCCGGCGTACCGCCGGAGCTGCTTCAGCCCCATCACCTCGGCGCTTGGCCCCAGGTAGGCCAGGTCGGCCCGCTTCAGGTCCAGCCGTCCCTGGAAAGAGCCGTCCTTCAGGTCGTACCAGCCGGCCCCGACCGCCACCACCGCGCCGTCCAGGTCGGCGCCGACCTGAGTGAGCGTGACCCGCCCGGCCTGTCGCCTGCCCTCGCCCTCGCTCAGCGTCACGTAGCCGGTCTGGTCCATGACCGCCTTTTGAACCTTCACCTCACCGCGGGCCGACTTGTATTGCAGCTTCACCGCCTCGGCGTGAACGGTCAGATTCACCCTGTCCCCGCCGGCCTCCGCCAGCTCGGCCGCGCCGGTGACCTGCCCGCCCAGTTCGAACTCTCCCAGCTCGAAGACCTCCGCTAGCTGCCGATGCAGCCCGGCCAGGTCGGCGCTGAACCGCCCCTGGAGGGACTTCGCCGCCGCGGAACCCTCCAGGCGGGCGAACTCCGACTGCATCATCGCCCGGCTGATCTGGAGGCCCTGGCCGGGTTTCACCGCGGCGTCGAACTCGGCGGTGATCGGCTGGAAGGTGATCGTCCTTTGCCCCCGGCGGGCGGAGAGGCTCTTCAGCTCAATCCTGCCGGCGGCCGATGGGGCCGAGCCGCCGGTCGCCAACACGTCCTCCACTCGCAGCGTCCCGCCGGTGACCTCCGCGTCGGGGCGGAGCCTCAGCAGGGCCGGCACCGCCTGGGCCAGGGTCGCCAGGTCCACGCCGCCGCTGGCCTGGGCCTTGAATTCCGGCAGCCCGGCCGGCTCGCCGGTGAGCACGGCCGCCAGCCCCTTGGCCGGGTCCAGCTTCACCCGGCCCTGGGCCAGATTGAAGGCCACCTCCGTGTGCAGCCCCCCGACCGGGCCGGTCAGGTCCGCCCTGGCCGATACCTGCTCGCCACTGAGGTTCACCCGCCCGGTGAGGCCCAGGTCAATCGGCCTGACCTTCGCCTCGGCCAGCGGGGCCGCCAGCCCCGACAGCTTCAGGTCAAAGTCGGCCGCCAGCTTCTCCGGCTCAAGCGCGACCTGCGCCCGCTTCAAGCTGGCCTTGCCGCGAACGCCTTTCCGCCCGGCGAATTCAGCCAGCGGCCCCAGGTCCACGTCGCCGACGCTGTGAAGGCTGACGGTCCCGGCCGCTGTGGCGAAGCGGACCTTGCCGCTGTCGGTGAGGCCGCGGAGGTCCAGCTTGCAGGCGAGCTTCCCTTCGCCCGGCAAGGTCACCATGAGCTCGCCCGTGATCTGGTTAAGCGTTTTGAGGTCGAAGCTGGCATCGAGGGCGGCCACGTCCAGGCTCCGACCGTCGGGCAGCACCACCCGAAGCGAGCCGGCCGCCACGCCGATCTGCCCTTTCACCTGCGGCAGCGGACGAGGGCTCCTGGGCCGCCGCGGCTTGACCAGGCTGAACGCCCGGGCCAGAGAGATCTGCCTTCCTTCCTTCTCCTCACCGACTAGCAGCACCGCCCGCGGCGATTCAAGGCGGACCTGCTGGAAATCCTGCCAAGACCAGATGGCGTACCACAGGCCGCGGGCGGTGCGGATTGCCTTGACCTGGAGCACCTCCCGGCCGTCCGGGTCGAAGGCCTTCAGCCCCTGGACCTCCAGCCCGCCCAGCCAGGATAGAGAGAGGTCCTCCACCTGCAGGCGACCTTGCAGGCGCGGATTGACAATGGAAAGGATCAGCCTGGTGCCCGGCCCCGTGGAAAGCAGATACGGCGCCAGCCAGATCAGCACCAGCAGCGCGGCCACGGCGATCAGCAGCCGGCGCAGCCAGCGGCGCCGTCTGGGTCGAGCCCTTCCGGCCCGGGAAGCTTGATCGCGTCGGCCGCCCTCTTGAGTCCGCCCGGATTCACTTTCCCCAGTCACGATCCCACGTCCTTTCTGATCCAGCCCCCCGCCACGGAACGAAGGACAAGCGCCTTATTCTAGTCCTCGCCGTCGGCCGGGGCCAGCCGATTGACCCCCGCGCGGGCCTTGCCGCTGGCCCGGCGGCCCTGCGGCCAATACAATCGCCGCCCATGGAGCGGCCCATATCCATCGCCATCGAGACCTCCTGCCGCCGGGGCGGGGTGGCCCTGGGGGCCGGCGAGGAGCTCGTGGAGGCGGCGGGCTTCCAGGCCCAGCAACGGCACGCGGTGCAGTTGGTGGCCCGGCTGGCGGAGCTTCTGAGCCGCCACGGCCTGCGGGCGGCCGACCTGGAGGAGATGTACGTCTCCATCGGCCCGGGCAGCTTCACCGGGCTGCGAGTCGGCCTGAGCGTGGCGCGGACGCTGGCCCAGCTCGTGAGCCGGCTCCGCTGCGTGGGTGTGCCAACGGCCGACGCGGTCGCCCAGAACGCCGCCGGCCTGGCCTTCGAGAACCTCGGCGTGGTCATGGACGCCAGGGAAGGCACCGTCTACGCCGCCACCTTCCGCCGCGACCAGGGCGCCATCGTGCCGGCCGGGACGCCACGAGTGCTTCCCCCCGAGCAGTTCGCCGCCCAAGCCCCCAGGCCCATCATCCTCATCGGCGAGGGCCTGGCGTACTGCCGCATCGCCGGCGACGGCATCACCCTCGGCGATGAGTCGCTGTGGCTGCCTTCGCCCGAGGGGCTCTGGCGGGTCGGCCGGCGAATGGCCCGAAAGGGCGAATTCGAGGATTTTCACAAGCTGCGCCCGCTGTATCTCCGGAAGCCCGAGGCCGTCCGGCTGTGGGAGAAGCGCCGCGGGGAGCCAAGAGAAAACTGAGAGAAAGTCGACCTCCGGCCCAGATTTTCTCACGCAGGCACTTGTGTTTAAAGGCCTTAAATAAATCTGCACAAATCCGCCGAAAGCTATTGACAAGTCTGGTCGGGCATGGTTAAATATAGGGTTAGTGACGATGATTGGTGCCGCGAAAGGCGGCGTTTTTTGTGCGCCTTCCGAGATAAGTTCCTTCCCAACATCCCCTTATGCTTGCCGTCCTGCCACAGGGCACTTGGTTATCGGACGTTCCTCGCACGTCCATGAACCTCCGCCGGCTGAGCCATCCCACGTACCGGCCGGGGGCCCGGCCTTTCTCGACGCCGTCGTCCCCGGAATGATGGCTGTTGCCGCCGCCGAACCAGCCACTATAATCTCCAGCCGGCATCTCGGACGATGAGTGTTCCTCCAGGGGAGGACAGGCACAATGGCCCAGGCGTGGCGGAGCGACATCCTCAAGACCCTCGTGGCGGGTAAGCACCTCTCGGTCCAGCAGACCCGCGACCTGTTCAATCAGATCATGGACGGGGAATTCACCGAGTCCCAGATCGCGGCGGTGCTGGTGGCCCTGGCGGCCAAGGGCGAAACGGTGGATGAGATCACCGGAGCGGCCATGGCCATGCGGACCCACGCCGTCCGGATCGACCCCGGCGGCCGCGACGTCATCGACACCTGCGGCACCGGCGGCACCGGCCTGAACACGCTGAACATCTCCACGGCCGCAGCCCTGGTGGCGGCCGGGGCCGGGGCGTGCGTGGCCAAGCACGGCAATCGCACCAACACCCGGCCTTCGGGCTCGGCCGACGTGCTGGCGGCGCTGGGGGTGAATCTGGACGCCCCGCCGGAGGTCCAGGCTCGCTGCCTGGCCGAGGCTAACGTCTGCTTCTGCTTCGCCGTGCGGCACCACCCGGCCATGAAATACGCCATGCCCGTCCGCAAGGCCCTGGCGGTGAGGACGATCTTCAACGTGCTGGGCCCGCTGACCAACCCGGCCGGGGCGACGCGGCAGCTCATGGGGGTCTTCGATGACGCCCTGGTGCAGCCCATCGCCGAGGTGCTGGCGGCCCTGGGAGCCGAGCGGGCCATGGTGGTTCACGCCGAGGACGGCCTGGACGAGGTCTCCACCACCAGCCCGACCCACCTGGCCGAGGTGGCCGACGGCAAGGTCACCCGGCGGACGCTGCGGCCCAGAGACTTCAAGCTGGCCAAGGCCAGACTGGAGGACCTGGCCGTGGCCTCGGCGGAGGACTCCGCCCAGCGGATCCGCGGCGTGCTGGCGGGCAAGAAAGGCCCCGACCGCGACGTGGTGCTGCTCAATGCCGCCGCCGCACTGACGGTGGCCGGCTTGGCCGAGGACATCCCCGCCGGCCTGCCCGCCGCCGAAAAGGCCATCGCCTCCGGCGCCGCCGCCGGGGCCCTGCAAAAACTCATCGCCATCTCCAACGGCCAGCCGTGAGCCCGGCCCATGGCGTGACGGCGAATCCCTCGGCCCGCCGGGCCGGCCGTTCAAATCCACGGCCGGGCGCTGGCGTCCGGCGTGCAGTAGGCCGACAGCACCTTGTTGATGCCGGCGGCGATGCAGTCGCAGTCCTGCTGGGAATACCACTGGTCCAGCGGCACGCCCACGGCCCGGTCGTGAAGGTCATCCGCCACGGGGCAGTCGCCGCGGTGCCAGCGCAGCCCGGGCGACCCCGCCGGCAGAATGACCGGGAACATGTGCCGGTAGAGATGCCAGTCGGGGGCGGCGTCGCGTCCGCGGGTGCGGCAGGCGATGCCCTCGGCCCGAAGGGCCTCGACGATCCTGGCGCCCAGCTCGTGGGTGTCCGGGAAGAACCGCAGCAGGTAGCCGATGTGGCCGTCGGCATCGTTGATCTTCTGGGGGGCGATCTCGCGGAAGGTCCGCAGCCGGCCGGCGACCCGCGTGAAGACGCGGTGGTGGCGGGCGACGACCTCGTCGAGCTTGGCCAACTGCACCAGGTCCACGGCCGCCTCCAATTCGGACATGCGATAATTGGTGC